>NZRL01000179.1 GCA_002696205.1 Rhodospirillaceae bacterium
AAGGACGGCTGGCTCTATACCGGCGACGTCGCGGAAATCGAAGAAGACGGCTTCGTCTATATCAAGGACCGCATCCGCGACATGATCGTGACCGGCGGCTTCAACGTCTATCCGTCCGACGTCGAAGCGGTCCTGGGCCAGCACCCGGCGATCAAGGAATGCGTCGTCTTCGGCCTGCCCGACGACAAATGGGGCGAGGCCGTGCAGGCCGCTGTCGAGATCCACAAGGATCAACCCGCCGACGAGGCCGACATCATTCAATACGTGAAATCGCGGCTCGATTCCGTGAAGGCGCCGAAGCGGGTGCATTTTGTCGACGAACTGCCGCGCAGCCCCGTGGGCAAGGTCCTGCGGCGCGAAGCCAAAGCCCAATTCCAGGAGTCCTGACCCCATGGCCGATAAGAAACAGCCGACACAGAAACTGGCGACCCATACGCTGACGGACCTGTATTACCGGGACCAGAACCTGGTCACGGAAATGATGGGCAAGATGACCTTCACCGAGGCCATGATCCGCCACATCCTGAACCGCGAGCCGTCGGCCGCCGACGTGGCGATCATCGACGCGGTGCTGCTGGCGCTGATGGAACACGGCCTGACGCCCAGCGCCGTCGCCACCCGCCTGACCTATCATTCGGCGCCCGAGGCCCTGCAGGCCGCCGTCGCGGCGGGCATCATGAACGTCGGATCGACCTTCGTCGGCACCATGGAGAACTGCTCCAAGCTGCTGCGCGAGATGATCGAAGGCGACGAAGACCTGGAGGTCGCCGCCGACCGTATCGTCGCCGAGCATCGGGCGGCGCGTAAATACCTGCCCGGGTTCGGTCATCACCTGCACAAACCGGATGACCCGCGCACGCCGAAGCTGTTTGAAATCGCGCGCGCCAATGGAGTGAAGGGCGACTATATTCAGGCCATCGAAGTCCTGAATGCCGCCGTCGACAAAGCCGCCGGCAAGCATATGACGATCAATGCCACGGGCGGCACCGCCGCCGTGTTGTCGGAAATCGGCATCTCGCCGGAAATCATGCGCGGTTTCGCCGTGATCGCCCGCGCGGCGGGGCTCGTCGCCCATATCGCCGAAGAGCGGGACGTACCGACCGCGCGGTTCATCTGGGACATCGTCGAAGAGGAAATTCCCTATTCGGGGAAGGCGCTCGACGGGCTGGCCGGCGACGACGACGGGGCCAACGACGGCGGCGATTAAGCCCCCTGAAATCACCTTAAATCCTACGTTCGGCGGATCCTTCAGCCGGCCTGAAATCGCCCGTTTCGCGGTGCGAACAGAAGACTTTTGCGGGTCGTCTAGGACTTTCGTCTAGATAACATGCGCATATGCAGTGTGTTAGCTTCCCCTTGGATTCAAAAGGAATCTTCAGCCACAAAATCCCCATAAATCGGCTTTAGCGTCCTTTTGTGCCATGGAGAAAAAAACGGAGGTGCAAAACCGTCCATGCCGAGAACGTCCAGCCGATCGCATCCCAATCGCATGCCCCCCGGGGTCCCCCATCCCGTCGATATCCATGTCGGCGCGCGGGTGCGCGAACAACGCAAAGCCAAAGGATTGAGCCAGGGCGAATTAGGCGACTCCTTGGGCCTGACGTTCCAACAGATCCAGAAATACGAACGCGGCGCCAACCGTATCGGCGCATCGCGCTTGTATCAGCTGAGTTGCATCCTAGGCGTACCCGTTACCTATTTCTTCGACGCCATGCCCGGCGACATTCAGATGACCCAGGACAATTTCGATCTGGACGTGACTTTCGCCGAAGACCCGCGCGATTCCACGGACGTCATGGGGTCCAGCGAGACGACGGAGCTGATAACCGCCTATTACGACATCGACAATCCCCGCAAACGGCGTGCCGTGCACGACCTGATCGCCGCCCTGTCCAAGGCCGATTGGGACTAGCCTCCGGCGGCTTCGATCTATTCCAGAGTTTCGAACAAGCGAACCATGAGTTTGGTCCGCTCGACGAGGGACGAGTAATAAATGAACTCGTCATGGGAATGGGCGCCATGGCCGTCCGCCCCCAGGCCGTCCAAGGTGGGAATACCCAGAGCCCCCGTGAAATTGCCGTCCGATCCGCCGCCGGTCTTGACGTCGTCCAATTCGAAGCCGATCTCGGCCGCCAGTTCCTTGGCGTGGTTGAACAGCTTTTCGATGCCTTCGAACTTCTCATAAGGCGGGCGGTCGATCCCGCCCTGGATGTCGAGTATGCAATCGGGATCGACCGGTTTCATGGCCGCGACCTTGTCCTCGATCTCCTTGGCGGCGTCCATGTCGGGCACGCGCATTTCCACGGTGATCTCGCAATGGGCGGGGACGACGTTCGTCAGCGTGCCGCCGGAAATCGTGCCGACGGAACAGGTGATTCCGCGGTCGTAATCGGTCAACGCCTCCAGCGCCAAAATCTGGTGCGCCATTTCCTTGATGGCGCTGCGGCCTTCCATGTGTTTCATGCCGGCGTGGGACGGGCGGCCGGTGACCACGATGTCGTACTTCAGACGGCCGTTACGCGCGGTCACGATCTTGCCCCCGTCGCGGGCAGGCTCGGTGACCAGGACGTATTTGTTCTGCTTGGCCAGATCGACGATCATCTTGCGGGACGTCGGGCTGCCGATCTCTTCTTCCGGAACGTAAAGGAAGGTAATGGGCAAGGGCGTTTCGCGGCCCGTACGAACCAGATGCCGATAGGCATGCATGGCGATATAGGCGCCGGATTTCATGTCGTAGATGCCGGGGCCGTAGACCTTGTCGTCCTCGCGGCGGACCTTCAGTTCCTTGTCGATGATGCCGATGGCATGGACGGTGTCCAGGTGCGACAGTACCAGGATACCCGGCCCGTCGCCGCCCCAAGGCGTGCGCGCGACCAGGATATCGCCGAACCCGTCGCGCCCTGGAATGCGTTCCATTTTGGCGCCCAGTGCCGCCTGTTCGCTTTCGACCTTGTCGACCACGCGGTTGACGGCGACGCCGTCATGGGACGGGCTTTCGATTTCCACCCATTCAAGGATGCCGTCGAGAATTTCATCGGCGTCGAGAACGGCTTCGTTGGATTGCAGGGCGGACGGCTGGTCGGTCATGGGGGGATCCTCTTTGAAACGTCGGACATTCGTTGTAATGCCTTTGCCGCGCGGAGGGAACCCGGCCCGCCCGGTCGCTATCCGTCTTCCGCGCGGTCGATACAGGCCATGATCTGAGTGACCCCGCCACCATCGATACCGAGCGGGAAAAACCCCCGTTCGAAACGGAAGTAGATGCTTTCATCGATTTCTCCGGCCGCCAGGATCGCCGGTTTCCGGTCCTGCACGACCCGTTCGCACGCCCGGATCAAGAACGAGACATCGAACGGCCAGGCGACCCGGTCCATGAAATGGCCGGTCGGATCGATCGGCTTCAGGGTCGACCGATATTCGACAAGGGCCGTGCCGCAAAACCGGTAGCGAAACCGGGAAGACGAAATCCCCGGTTCCACATCCAGAACGGCGACGAATGGCGCCACATCATAGATATCCATGAGGCTGACCTCGGACCAATCCGGGAAGGGACGGTCGCGCCGTAGGTCGATCCAGTAGTCGAAAACCCGTTTGATTCGGGTGCTTAGCACCCCCCCTGGGCCAGGTGACGATGAATCGTCATCCCCCTCGCGTTCGTTAGGCGGCATGCCTTCTCCCCACTATTGTTATTCATGCCGATGACGAAAAAGTTGAATCCCGCATAACAATGAATATTCCTGCATTCAATAAAATTCGACGTATACCGACAAATTTGTCTGCAATCTGAAAAAATAAGAAGTATCCAATGGGGAAGCCGCTTTGCCCTGCCCCGGACCTGACGCAATATGCCGGCCATGAAATTCCGTGATGCCACCCAGGACGATCTTGCCGCCATCGTCGGCCTGCTCGCCGACGATACGCTCGGCGCCAATCGGGAGATCGCGCCGCCGCCCGTCGCCGATTGCTATATCTCGGCTTTTCAGGCAATCGACGCCGATCCGAACAACCGCGTCATCGTCGCCGAAGACGCCGAAGGCGTCGCCGGTTGCCTGCAACTCACGCTGATCCCCAATCTCTCGCACCAAGGTGCCTGGCGCGCCCAGATCGAGGCCGTCCGGGTCGCCGGTCGGCTGCGTGGCCAGGGCGTGGGGCGCGCCTTGTTCGATCACGCCATTGATGAAGCACGCCGGGCCGGCTGCGCCATGGTGCAATTGACGACCGACCGCACGCGGCCGGACGCCTTTTCATTCTATGAACAGATCGGCTTCACCCACAGCCATGCGGGCATGAAAATGCGGCTGTAACGCCGCGCCGGCCGCGGCTTGAGACGCCCCGAAAACGGTGGATCAGCGCTCCAGCGCCCAGGTCTTGACCTCTTTCGACACCAGCCAGGGCGTGACATTCGCATCGAACGATTTGAAATGTGCCATGCCTTTGTGGGTCTCGAAAGCGGCCGCGTCGTCATAAACCTCGTACAAGAAGGTCACCGCCGGATCTCTCGGGTCGCGGCAAACGTCGAACTGCCGGCAGCCCGGCTCCAATTCCTCGGATGCGCGGGCATTCTCGATCATCGCCGGGGCGAATTCGTCGATATGCTCGGCTTTGACCACGAAGGTAACGGTGACGACGAACATTGAGGCTCCTCTTGTTTTCTGCCCCGTGCCTTCGGGTGGCGCGGGATTGGTTAATCTTGCCACAATTGATGCCCGAAAGACGCCCGCAACGCCAGTCCCGAGAGGACGCCGCCGGACCGGTCGCCGATCGCGACAGATCGTTACAATTTTTCTGATGTGGCGCCGATGAATCCTGATAACCTCAATTCAATTACCTGATAAAATGACTCCAATATTTCATGTTTATCGGGGAAGGCACCAACGGTCGGCACCCTGCCGCCCCCCGAACGACCACGGAGCCGCCTGAGATCACACCATGACACTACGATCGCAATTCGCCCTTCTTGCGGCCCTCGCCGTGCTTCTGGGCGCCGGGTGGTATGCCTGGACCGGTTTTCAGGCGGGCGCCCAGTCCAAGGAAATCAACCGTGGGTCCGGCGGCGCCACGCGGGTCCTGGTTGAACCGGCCCGCCCGACCACGGACAAGATCATCGTCCGCGCCGTCGGCACGGGCGAGGCCCGGCGTTCCGCCACGATCTATCCGAAATCCGCCGGCGAAGTCACCGCCGTGATGTTCAAAAGCCAGGACCGCGTGCGGAAGGGCCAGGTGCTGATGCGCCTGGAAGACACCCATCAGCAGATCGCCGTGCGCCTGGCCAAGGTCCAGGTCAAGGACGCGACCCGCCAGTTGCAGCGCCTGGAAAAGCTGGCCCCGTCGGGCACGGCATCGCAGGCCCGCCTGGAAACCGCGCAGACGACCCTGGAAAGCGCCAACCTGATGCTCGACCAGGCGGAAGAGGCGCTGGATGACCGCAACGTCTATGCCCCCTTCGAGGGCGTCATCGGCCTGACCGAGATCGACCTTGGCGACCGGGTGACCACGGAAACCCAAATCGCGACCCTGGACGACCGTTCGGTCATCCTGGTCGAGTTCGAGCTGCCCGAGGAATACGCCGGTCGAATCAAGGTCGACGATCCGATCGCGGTGCGCCCCTGGACCATGCCCGACAAGAAATTCGAAGGCACGGTCTCGCAATTGGGGAGCCGCATCAATCCGCAGACCCGCACGCTGCGCGTCAAGGCCAGCATCCCCAATACGGAAGACCTGATCCGCCCCGGCACCTCGTTCGAGGTCGAACTCGCCTTCACCGGCAAGCCCTATCCCAGCGTCCGCGAGGTCGCGGTATTGTGGAGCCGCGACGGCGCCTATCTGTGGCGCGTCAAACGGATCGAAAAGGACGGCAAGACCGTCGAGCAGGCGGAGAAAGTCTTCGTCAAGATCGTTCGCCGCGACCTGGGCCGCATTCTGGTCGACGGCCCTCTGGACGCCACCGACGAGATCGTCGTCGAAGGCGTGCAGGGCCTGCGCCCGCATCAGCGGATCAAGGCCATTCCCTTCGACAAATTCGTCGCCGGCGACCTGACATCGCCGAAGAAGGGCGACAAGAAACCCGAGAAGAAGTCGCCGTAAATGTCACGGTTCAGCGATCTCCCCTCTTTGTCGGTGCGCCGCCCGACCCTAGTGGTGGTCATGAACCTGTTGATCATCATCGCCGGCCTGGCCGCGATCATGGGGGTCGAGGTTCGCGAACTGCCCGATGTCGACCGCCCGGTGGTGACCGTGCGCGCGTTTTTCGACGGCGCGTCGCCGGAAACCATGGATGCGGAGGTGACCAGCGTGCTGGAAGGCGCCGTCGCCCGCGTGTCCGGCGTCAAGCGCATCGAGGCCGCGAGCGAGGAAAACAACTGCCGCGTCCGCGCCGAGTTCTCCCCCGACATGGACCTGGACGTCGCCGCCAATGACGTCCGCGAGGCCGTCGCCGCGATCGAACGGCAACTGCCCGACGGCGTCGAGGACATTACCGTCGTCAAGGCCGACGCCGATTCCCAGCCGATCATCCGGCTCGCCCTGGTTTCCGACAAGCTGAGCCAGGAAGATCTGACCCGCATCGCCGAGGACGATATCTCGCCGGAATTCCTCGCCATCGACGGGGTCGCCACGGTCGATCTGTTCGGCGATCAGGAACAGGTGCTGCGCATCGTCGTCGACCCGATGAAATTGGCGCGCTACGGCCTGTCGATCGATCAGGTCGCCCGCGTCCTGCGTTCGACCCGGCTGGACGTGCCGGCCGGCAGCTTCAAATCCGACGATCAATTGCTGCTGGTCCGCGCCGACGCTTCCGTTTGGGAGCCGGCCAAGGTCGAGGACCTGGAACTCACCCGCGACGTTCGCCTGGGCGAAGTCGCGCAGGCGTTCTACGGCCCGGCCGAGGCGGAAAGCTATTCCGTGCTCAACGGCTCCAAGGTCGTCGGCATGGGCATCGTGCGCCGGGCGCAATCCAACACCATCGCCATCTCGGACGCCGCGAACAAAGTGATCGACCGTCTGAACGCGCGCCTGAAGGATGTCCGTCTGGTCAAGATATCCGATGACGCCCGGTTCATCCGCTCGTCCGTCAACGAAGTCATCCAAAGCCTGCTGATCGCCGTCGGCGTGGTCATCGCCGTGATCTTCATGTTCATGGGCGGCCTGCGCCCGACCCTGATCCCCTGCGTCGCCATTCCCGTTGCGATCATGGGCACCGTCGGGGCGATTTACCTGTTGGGGTTCTCGGTCAACATTCTGACCCTGCTGGCCATGGTTCTGGCGACCGGGATGATCGTCGATGATGCCATCGTCGTCCTGGAAAACATCCAGCGGCACCGAACGCTCGGCATGAAATCGTACGCCGCCGCCGTCAACGGCACGCGCCAGGTCTTCTTCGCCGTTCTGGCGACCACCGCGACCCTGGTTTCCGTCTTCCTGCCGATCGCCTTCCTGCCGTCGACGGCGGGCAAGATGTTCACCGAATTCGGCTTCGTCCTGGCCGTCGCCGTGGCGATTTCGTCCTTCGTCGCCCTGTCCCTGGTGCCGATGCTGGCCTCGCGCCTGCCGGACCGGGGCGAAGCGGGCCCGACCAAGCCGCCGGAAGTCCTGGTTCGCATCGGCGAGCGGGTCAATGCCGCCTACGCCAAGATGCTGGAATTCACTTTGAACACGCGGGTCCTGCTGCTCGGCGGCACGGCCATGGCGGCGGCGACGGCATTGCTGGTCTATCCGACGATCAAGACGGAATTGCTGCCGCGCGAGGACCGGGGCGCCATCATCATCATGATGCAGGGCCCGGACGGCGTCGGCCTGGACTACATGGACCGCCAGTCGGTTCAGGCGGAAGCTCTGCTTCGGCCCCTGGTCGAAAACGGCGAAGCCGAAAACGTCTTCGCCATCGTCGGGCGCTGGGACCTCAACCGCGTTTACCTGATCGCCCCCCTGGTGCCTTGGGAGCAACGGACGCGGTCGCAGCAGGAAATCGCCAAATCCCTGACGCCGGGCCTGAAAGCCATTCCCGGCGCCACCGCGCGCGTTCGCACACCCAACAGCCTGAACCTGCGGCGTGCCGGGGGCAGCATAGAATTCACCCTGACCGGCTCCGACTACCGCGAGATCGCGGCGGCGGCCTTCGACTTCCTGGGCGCCATGCGCGAACGCCTGCCCCAGTTGGAAGACCCGGAAGTCGAATTCCAGCAGACCCAGCCGCAATTGTCGGTCATGGTCGACCGGCGCCGGGCCGAAGACCTGGGTGTGCCGGTCGAAGGCATCGTCGACACGCTGCGCGCCATGGTCGCCGGGTTCGAGGTGGCCGAATTGAACGTCCACGACCGGTCGATCCCGGTGATGCTGGAATCGACCGCCGGCGCGATCAACGACCCGACGGACCTGTTCAATCTGTTCGTTCCCACGGCGTCGGGCCAGTTGGTGCCGCTTTCCGCCTTCGTCAGCCTGGAAGAGATCGGCACGGCGGCGGAACTGGACCGGTCCGGCCAGAAGCGTGCCGTCGAGGTCGAAGCCGCCCTGCCCCCGGAAATGTCCCTGCAGGAAGCCATCAACGGTATCCAGGCGATCGCCGACGACACGCTGCCGCCGGGCATCGGGCTGCGCTTCATCAACGAGGCCGCGACCCTGCAGGACACCACCAACGAGGTCGCCCTGACCTTCGCTTTCGCCGTCCTGGTCGTGCTGTTGGTTCTGGCCGCCCAGTTCGAAAGCGTGCTGAGCGCCATGGTCATCATTCTGACCGTGCCCTTCGGCCTGGCGGCGGCGATCTTCGCGCTGAAGCTGTCGGGCGGCACCATCAACATCTACAGCCAGATCGGCCTGGTCATGCTTGTGGGCCTGATGGCCAAGAACGGGATTCTGGTGGTCGAATTCGCCGATCAGCTCCGCGATCGGGGCATGTCCGTCGGTCAGGCGATCCGCCAGGCTGCGACCATCCGCCTGCGCCCGGTCATGATGACCATGCTGTCGACGGTGCTGGGTGCCCTGCCGCTGATCCTGTCGACCGGCGCCGGGGCCGAGGCCCGCGCCGCCATCGGCTGGATCGTGTTCGGCGGCCTGGGCATCGCGACCGTCTTCACCCTGGTCCTGATACCGGTGATCTATTCCCTGCTGGCGCCGCTGTCGTCCAGCCGCGCCCACGCGGGCGTGCGCCTGGACCGGGAATTGCGGGAAGCCGAACATATCGAAACGACGGAAATGCCCAAGGGCGACACCCGGCCCCAGGCCGCGGAATAATCCGTCAATTCGGCACAAATAATTACGAATTTTCTATTATTTGTGCCCGCAGGGAAAATTAGTCTTTCCTTCTCCTCCCCTTGCCATCGGGCCGGTAAACCCGCAGATTCAGGGCAACAAACGTCAAGGAGAGATCCATGCCCGACGCAGCCCCCCAATCGGCCGCCTCTGCCGGCCACCCGATCCAGGCGCCCATCGTCTTCATGACCCATGACCAGGCGGAAAAACCGCGCGTCATGATGAACGCCGATCATGCGGTCCCCAACGAACGCCTGGGAACCTTTCGCGAGGCCACCGTGCCGATCCTGGATGCCCGCGCGCTTCCCGAACCGGCGTCCCTGGACGTGCAGGGCTTCGCCCTGTCGACCATGCCGACGGCGATGGCCGACTTCTACGACGAGGCCAGTATCGAAGCCGTCTACTATCCGGAAATCATCGATTTCCTGAAACGCGAGACCGGCGCCACCGACGTTCATATCTTCGACCACACGGTTCGGGTGCAGGACGACGGCAAGCGCGCCGAAACGGCCAAGCGCCTGCCCGTGCTGATCGCCCATAACGACTATACGGAAACGTCGGGTCCCAAACGGGTGCGCGACGTGATGGACGGGGCACGCGCCGACCGGTTCCTCGGCCATCGCTTCGCCATGGTCAACGTCTGGCGGTCGATCGGCGCCAGCGCGGAGCGCACGCCATTGGCCGTCGCCGATGCCCGCACCATGGATCAGCGCGACTACCTGGCGACGGATCTGGTCTATCAGGACCGGGTCGGCGAGATTTATCAGAACGCCTATTCGGACAGCCAGGATTGGTATTGGTATCCGGACATGGGCGGGGACGAAGTGATGTTGCTGAAATGCTTCGACACGGCCCATGACGGCCGTGCCCGCTTCACCTCGCATACCGGCTTCGAAAACCCGAACGCCCCCGCCGGCACACCGCCGCGCGAAAGCATCGAAGTCCGCACGATGATATCGTTTGCCCCGTAAAAGGGCGGACGAACCAGAACCTATCCGTTTTCCACGATCATCGACGCCGGCGTCCAGGAATGGCGCCGGCGTTCGCGTTTTCCGGCTTCGTCCTCGCCGCCGTATTCGATCGGCTGATCGGGGCCCCAGGCGTCGCGGTCGTCCATGACGTTGCCCATGACGTTGGCCCAAGCGGTATCGCCATCCTCCATATACGCCGAGACATAGACCCCGCAGTTCTTGCAGAACACGTAGTCCCCGACCTTGAGCCCGAAGCGATAGCGGCCCAGCGCCGCGCCGTCCTTTACGTTCAGGTGGATATGTCCGGCGTTGTCCGAAAGGGCGCGCGTCGCATGCTTGCGGCAGAACGAACATTGGCAGGCCCGGGGAGAAATCTCGGCCGGGTCCTTGTCGGTGGTGAAGGTGACGGTGATGTTGCCGCAATGGCAGCCGCCGGTATGGTCGGTCATGGTGGATGGTCCTCTTTGGTTTGTCGGTTTTCCACATTAGAAACCCGACAGTCGAAAGCGCGCAAGGTTCAGCTGCCCCGATACTTCGGCACCGACCGAAGCATGCCCGGCTGCACGCTGGGCAGAGAGCGGCTATGATCTTTCCATGACGACAGTGAACGCCCTGAACCTGGCCGAAGTCGGCAGCCTGATCGGCGATCAGGCGCGGGCCCAGATGCTGACCGCCCTTCTGGATGGCCGGGCGCTGACGGCGGGCGAATTGGCTTGGTGCGCGGGGATCACGCCGCAAACGGCGAGCGGCCACCTCGCCAAGCTGCAGACCGCCGGATTGCTGGCCATGGAAAAGCAGGGCCGCCACCGGTATTTCCGCCTGTCCTCGCCGACCGTGGCCGGAATGTTGGAAAGCATGCAGGTCGTTTGCGCCGTCGACACCCCCAAACGCATCCGCCCCGAATCCCGAATGGACGCCGATCTGCGCCAGGCACGGACCTGCTACGATCATCTCGCGGGGGTCCTGGGTGTCGCCCTGGCGGATGCCCTGGCCGAGCGGGCCGTCATCGACTTCTCCGGCGACGGCGGCCTGGTCACATCGGCAGGCCGCGATTTCCTCGATGGTTTCGGCCTCGACATGGCGAAACTGGAAAAGGGAAAGCGGCATTTCTGCCGCCCCTGCCTGGATTGGAGCGAACGGCGCCACCATATCGCCGGCGCCGTCGGCGCGGGCTTGGCCGACCGGCTGTTCGACCTGAAATGGATCGAGCGGATCAAGGACAGCCGCGCCGTCCGCGTCACCCCGGCGGGCCGAAAGGGGCTTCAGGCCACCTTCGGAATCGACCACTCCGCGTGAGCCCCCTATACTCCGGCGATTGTATACAAAAAAACACTATCGCCCGGGAGGCATCCGAACATGAGACTCAAAGACAAGATCGCCATCGTCGTCGGTGGCGGCCAGCAATCCGGTGAAACCATCGGCAACGGCCGCGCCACCTGCCTTCGCTTCGCCCAGGAAGGAGCGACCGTCCTGGTCGTCGACTACGACCTGGCCAGCGCCGAAGACACGGTCAAGATGATCACCGATGAAGGCGGTCAGGCATCGGCCCTGCAGGCCGACGTGCGCAAGGAAGACGATTGCCGCAAGATCACGGAAACCTGCGTTGAACGCTATGGCCGCATCGACATCTTGCACAACAACGTCGGCCGTTCGCGCGGCGACAAGGGCACGGTCGAGATGGATGCCGACATGTGGGATGAATTGTTCGAATTGAACCTGAAATCCATGTTCATGACGATCAAGCACGCCCTGCCGGTCATGCGGGAACAGAAATCGGGATCGATCATCAACATCTCCTCGACCTCGTCGCTTTGTTCGCGCGGCACCATCGCCTACAAGACGTCGAAGGGGGCGATCAACACCATGACCCACATGATCGCCATGGAAAACGCGCCTTACGGCGTGCGTGCCAACGTCATCATCCCGGGCCTGATGGACACGCCCATGGCCATCGAACGGCGCGCCAAGGAACGCGGCATCGACCGGTCCATCGTGCGCTCCGAACGGGACGCCCAGGTGCCGTTGATGGGCAAGATGGGCACCGCCTGGGACGTCGCCAACGCAGCCCTTTTCCTGGCGTCGGACGAAGCCGGATATGTCACCGGGGTGCAATTGCCGGTGGACGGCGGGGTTTCGGGCAAGATCGGCTGACCTGACAGGAACGGCGGGGTCCGGCCGCGCCGGGCCCCTCCTATTCCCGACCGCCGCCGCGGCGATCGGCTTTCTTGCGCCGGGGCGCTTCGTCCCGGCGGTCTCTGTCTTCACGGCGGTCGCCGCCTTCGCGCCGCTCGTCGTCGTCAGGTCCATCGTTGCGGCGGCGACGGTCGCTCTTGCGCCGTTTCTTGCGGCGGCGGTCGGCCTTGCGCCGCCGGTCACGCCGCGCCATCAGGTAGAAAAACAACAAGACCAATGCCGCCATGACCACGGCCGTGATGGAAATGATGGCCGCAACCCAGCGCCAAAAATCCGCGGCACTGGCTTCCGCCGGCGGCACGGCAAGCTCGCCCTTGATCCGGGCGGCGACCTCGGCGGCGAGATCCGGCCGGGTTTCCGTCGTCGTATGCATCATCGCGCCGGGCTTGGGAAATTCATGACTGCCGTGGCATAGCCTGAATATCAGCATCGGATCAGGCAAGGTTACGCCCGGCACCTCGGGCGACGTCGGCGTCGGATTCAAAGTGAGGTAGGTCGTCTCGAATTCCGATCCGTCCTCCCGCGCCATGACGAAGGAGACATCTTCGACCTTGCCGTTGGCATCCGCGTCGACAGTGGTCGCCCGGGCGATCCGAGCGGGCGCATTGCCAAGGACGAACCAGCGGGGCGGCCAAAGATCCGAGATGTCGTATCCGCAGGGTCCCGGCTTTGCCTCCGGGATGGTCGACATGATCCCGGTTTTCGCAAGGTCGATCTCCCAGGCCGGGACCTTACGCATCTGTGGATGGGTCTCGAATGGCTTATCGGGGGCAGCGGCGGAAACCTCGGGCGGAGGCGCCACCTTAGAAGCTGTAGGCGGCCGGGCGCTGTCCGCATCGCTGGCCAAGGACCGGGCGGGCGCCGCCAGGGTATCGCTGTAACGCGCGGTGACGGCATCCTGCGGCAAGCCCCGGACGGTCGTGCAGTCCTCCAATTCTTCGAGGCGCTTCTGGATCTCATTGTCTTTCGGCGCGGCCTTTCCCGCGCCCAGGGCGAGATGGACCGCAACCACTTTTTCGCGACCCAGAACGGGGGCCAGGGCACGATAGAGATCGGTCGCCAGGTTCATCAGATCGAACCGCCATTTGGCGTCGGCAAGGCGGCGGTTGTAGGTCGTGACCAGAAAAATGCTTTTCAATTCGGCCTGCCGGCTGCAGATCTCCCGCGCCGCATCCTTGGTTGTCGTCAGATAGAAACTGACGACCCGCTTGATCGTCCCCCCGTCCGGCGTGACGAAGGGCATGGCCTGGGGCCGCAGGCGCAAGGTTCGGAATTCGTCGGCGGCGCCCGCATCCGGCACGACAGCGCCCAGCCCCGCCGCGACGACGACCGCGGCGGCGAATGAACGCACCAGGCCTTTTGCACACGTCAATATACTTGACGTCATGGCAGCTCACCCCTTCGTGCCGCCCTCAAGAGCAGCCGCTGGGGCCGACGATATTCATTGGATCGCCTTGTCGTTTGGGTAAATTTCCCCGGCAGCGCTATGCCCAAGCATAGTCCAGGCCACCCACCGGCCAAACAGAATTCAGACCTATTTGTCGACCGGGATCAGGGCTGCCGACCCAGGCACCCCTCGAAGGCTTCCAGGTTCGCCGTCATCATCGCCGCATAGAGGTCGGGCCCTGGCGGCAAATCGCTGCCCAGCGGGTCCAGTATGGCCGTGCGGGCCGCCGTCCCGTCAATCAACGTTTTGATCAGACGCGACGGGAATTGCGGTTCCGTGAACAGGCAGCGAACGTCGAGACGGCGAATTTTCTCCCGGAGTTCGGCGACATGCCGGGCGCCGACAGGATGGCCCGGATCAACGGCCAATACGCCGGATGCAATCAGCCCGAAGCGCGTTTCCAGATACTGATAGGCATCGTGAAAGACCACGAAGGATCGCCCCTGTAGCGGCGCAAGACGGCGCTGGAAACCCTCGCGGATCGCATCGATGCGGGCCCGCGCGGCGGCGGCGTTGGCGGCATAGGCCG
>NZRL01000180.1 GCA_002696205.1 Rhodospirillaceae bacterium
CTCGAAATATTGCCGCAACCGGCGCCGTGCCTGGTCCGTGCCGTCGTCGGCGATCAGGTCGGACAGCGCCCGGCCGGCGATCTCGCGGGCGGGGAGTTCGAAAATACGCTCGGCCGACCGGTTGCAGGTCTCGATGACGCCGGTGTCGTTCAGCGTGATGACCGCGTCGCCGACGTTGTCCATGATCAGACGAAGGCGCTGGCCCGTGGCGCGGGCGCGGTGGGCCGCTTCTTTGCGATGGAAAACTTCGGATGCGAGGCGCCGGTCGAAAACGACGGCGGCGATGCCGGCGATCAGAATCAGGGACGCAACGACGGCTGTCGCCGCGGCCAGGACGTCGGAGTCGAGATCGCTGAACATGCCTGTTTGCCCGGTGCGGGCAAGGCAGACCGTCGACCCCATGGCCGTGTAATGCATGCCGGAGACCGCAAGCCCGATCAACAAGGCCGAAAGGATTTCACCGGTAAAGGTGCTTACGGTCCGCCGACGGGACATCGTGAAAGCAACCCATAAGGCACATATCGCGAGCGCCACGGCGACAACGATGGACAGGGCGAAAAGCGCGGGGTCGTAGCGGATATAGGCGTCGAATTCGACGGCGGCCATGCCGGTGTAGTGCATCAGGCCGATGCCGCTGCCCAGGACGACGCCACCCAGGACCAATCGTATCCGGCTGACCCGCGCATGAGCGACGATCTGCAGGTTCCAGGCACTGGCGGCGATGGCCGGAAGGACCGACACAAGGGTGATCGTCGGGTCGTAGGCGACGTTGACCGGCAGGCGGTAGGCCAACATCCCGACGAAGTGCATGGCCCAGATGCCGAGCCCCATGATCAGGGCCCCGCCGATCATCCAGACATAGCGCGAGGACGATCCTTCCCGTTCGGAAATACGATGCAGCAGATGGATGAAGGCGAACCCGGCCAGCGTCGCCACAAAAAAGGACAATGCGACCAGCACCGGGTCATACGAGGTCGGCAGGACGACGGAAGGGTCCACGTCCAGCGCGAAAAATCTCGAAAGCTCAGATTTTGAAAACCAGGTGTCGATCATTGTCGGCGGTTGGTCCGTCTTCGTTCATTCTGCGTCGTTATGGGGCGGAGGGCACTATGCCCGGGCATTAGGGCGGCATTGCCCGTTTTTGTCCGTGCCGGGACGCATTGACATTCAATTTTAATGCCATATTCGAAAACCGGGCGATATATGCCTTCCGACTAGGGACCTAAGCCATGAGTATGCCACCGCCTTCGTCCGGCTTGGTCCTGTGTACCGGAAGTCGTTGCCTTGTTCTCGGAATTCCCGCTTTATGTCGGGCATGACCCGGCAAATTGCGCTGATCCATGCCACCCGCGAGGCCATCGCTCCGGTCGAGACCGCTTTCCGCGATCTCTGGCCCGAGGCAGACCATTGGACCTTGTTGGATGAAAGTTTGACCGCGGACCTGGCGGCTGCCGGCGGCAAGTTGACGCCCGGCCTGACTGAACGATTTCTCAATCTGGCGGCCTATGCCGCGGCGCGTGGGCCGGACGGCATTCTGTTCACTTGTTCCGCTTTTGGCGCGATCATCGACCGAATCGCGGCGGAATACCGCATGCCGGTGATGAAGCCGAACGAAGCCGTGCTCGATGCCGCCCTGGCCCAAGGTGGCCGGGTCGGAATTCTGGCGACCCATCCGCAGACCCTGCCGGACATGACGGCGGAGATGGAAGCCCTGGCGAAGTCGCGGGGCGTCGACCTGACGGTCGTGCCGCTGCTGGTCGAGGGTGCCTGGGCCGACCTGGGGGCGGGAAAGCGCGATGCCCACGACGCGGCCGTCGTCGCCACAGCCCCCCGGCTGGCCGATTGCGGCTGTATCGTCCTGGCGCAATTCTCGATGGCGCCAATGGCTGAAAAGGTTGCAAAAGCCTCGGGACTTTCTATTTTAACAAGTCCCCATGCGGCGGTCGCGGAAATGAAGCGGCGAACGGGCGCTTAGTCGGGAATTCCGACATAGTTAAATAATATCAATGAGTTATATGGCGCGTCGAGCGGCTTTCGACGTGGCGATGTTGTGTAATTTTTTGCCGTATTGTGGAAACTCATCCGAATTACGGAATGATCCCTTGTTATCGGGCTTTTCCGGCAGACCTCATTCCCAGGCGCGATCGACGAGCGATCCCGTCGCAGAGATGTTCATTGCCTCAAAAGGAGGAGAAGACGTTATGAAACATCATATGATTTCGTTTAAGGCTTTTGCCCCCCTGGCCGCGACCGCGGTGCTTGCCGCCGCATTGAGCGGCGCCCCGGCCTACGCGGCCCAGGACAAGTCGGACACGTCAATGCAGACGACCGCCGGCGAAACCGCCGAAGACTTCACCAACTGGGCCGAAAAGCAGGCCAATGCCCTGGACAAGCAGCTTGATGAAGTTGCCGCTGAGGCCAAGGAGGCCGGCGCCGATGCCAAGGCCGAGGTGAAGGAGCAATGGCAGGATGCGCAGGACGCTCTCGAGCGTCAGCGCGATGCCGTCGCCCAGCAGATCAAGGATCTGAAGAAGACGGCCAAGTCCGAATGGTCGGACGCCAAGGAGGCGACCGAACAGGGGCTGGATGCTCTCGGCCAGAAGATCGAGGAATTCCGCCTCAAGATTAAGGACTGGCAGAAGTCCTAGGCGCTAACGCCCCCCTGATCCAGGGGAGCGGGACGCCCAAGAATTGGTCGCGGCGGCGCATTGATGCGTCGCCGCGATGCCTTTTAGACGATTGCCTTCCTTGGAAATTTCCTTGACTTCGCGTCTCGATGCGCGCCATGTGTCGCCAGCGACACTCCCTACTAGGTCGAATATCGATCGCTCGCCGGGTACGCCTATGCCGACCCGGCCTACTTTGTCACCGACACATCTGGGCGTTTCGTCAGGCAGGCCCCTGCGTTCGACACTTCGTTCGACGCAAGCCCGACCGAGAATGCTTGCATGATGCCGGCGACCCGCCGCCCCGGATTTGATGATCATACCGGGGGCTGCGGGCGATAACGATTGATCTAGAAAGAATTCAAATTACATGACCGACTTTGCGGGCCTTGAATTGGCCCAACCCATCCTTCGTGCGCTGAGCGACGAAGGCTACACCACCCCCACCCCCATTCAAGGCAAGACGATTCCGCCGCTGCTCGATGGCCGTGACGTCATGGGCGTCGCCCAAACGGGCACCGGCAAGACCGCGTCCTTCGCGCTGCCGATCCTGCAGGGCTTCGCGACCCATTCGCGCAAGGCCCGGCCGAACCGTCCGTTCGTGTTGATCCTGGCGCCGACCCGCGAACTGGCGACCCAGATTTCCGACAGCTTGAAAACCTATGGCCGGCACCTTCATCTTCGGGTGCAGACGATTTTCGGCGGCACCTCCATGCGCCCGCAAATCGGCGCCATGGCGCGGGGGGCCCATATCGTGGTCGCCACGCCGGGCCGTCTTCTCGATCTGATGACGCAGAACCATATCCGCCTCGACGGCGTCGAAACCTTCGTCCTGGACGAGGCCGACCGTATGCTCGACATGGGCTTCATCCACGATGTGCGGAAAATCGCCCAGGCGGTTCCGAAAGAGCGTCAGACCGTCCTGTTTTCGGCGACCATGCCGAAGACGGTCGAGGGCTTGGCCGCCGACCTGTTGACCGATCCTGTGCGCCTGGAAGTCGCGCCCGCCGCGACCACGGCCGAACGTATCGAACAGCGCGTGCTGTTCGTCGCCAAGGGCGACAAGCGGGCCTTGCTCGGCGATCTGATGAACGACGAACGCATCGAACGGGTCCTGGTCTTCACACGGACCAAGCACGGCGCCGACCGCGTCGCCCGTCATCTTAATCAGAACGGCGTGAAGTCCGATGCGATCCACGGCAACAAGGCCCAGAACGCCCGTCAACGCGCCCTCAAGGGCTTCCGCGACGGCCAGATCCGTGCCCTGGTGGCGACGGACATCGCGGCCCGCGGTATCGACGTCGACGGCGTCACCCACGTCATCAACTTCGACCTGCCGAACGAACCGGAAAGCTACGTTCACCGCATCGGGCGCACGGCCCGTGCCGGCGCCGACGGCATCGCGATTTCCTTTTGCGCCCATGACGAACGCGGCAATCTGCGGGACATCGAACGCTGCATCCGCCAACCGGTGCCCGTGTTCGAGGAACATCCCTATCATGCCGCCGATGTCGCCGATGCGCCCGCCAACGACACGCCGAAGGGCGGACGTGGCGGTAATCGTGGCGGCGGCCGCAACCGTGGCCGCGGCGGACAGCGCCAAAGCGCCGCGAAAGGCAACAATGGCGGTGGCGGCAACGGCGGCGCCAAGCGCGGTAATGGCGGGCGGAACCGCCGGCGGTCGCAAGGCGGCAATCGGGGTAATGCCGGAATGGCGGCCTAGACTGCTTCAGGGAATGGAAAAGACGGGTTCCGCGACCTCTTTGTAGAACCCGTACAGCATGTTGGCCGCCTCGTTCGCCGCTTTGTTCAGGCAATGACCGATGCCGGCGATGAAGGCGGCATCGTTCAATGAGCCGGGGCCGTAGCGCCGGTCCATCTCCTCGGGTGGGAGGACCGGCGGCTTGCCTTTCCATGTGTAGCGTCCTGTTCGAATGACCGCGTCATAGGCGCGCCGCGGCACCAATCCGCCTTCGGGATAGATGAAGCGATCGAACAGGCTTCCCGTCGGGCCTGGTGTCAGGCGCGCGGCCCAGGCTTCGAAATCCCGATGGTGGGTTTCGCCTTTGATCGTATGCCCATACTGGGCCAGGTCGCCGATGTAATGGACCGCCGCGCCCAGGTAGTAGGCGGCGTGATCCCCGCGTCCCATTTTCAAGGCCGCGACGGCCTTTTGGTATTCTTCTTCCGCGCGGATCGCGGGGATGTCCCGGGTCACATTTCCGGCATCGTCGAACCGCAGATCATGGCGCCCCTGGCCGGTGTCATTGTATCCGCGATTGGGTGTGCCGCAGGCGCCGTAAATCTTCTCATAATCCGGGGCCTCCGTGCCGATCAGGAGAAGGCGCCGAAACGGGGTCAGCCAAAGGCGGACTTCTCTCGGGAGAAGATTGACCGCCTGGTCGGCAATCCAGTCATGAGTCGCGTAAGGCGGAGATTGGCAATCGGCGGCGTTGGTCGAGACCTTGTTTTCCGGCGGCCCGTTCTTCCAGGCCTGGGCCGGTGATGCGATTCCCATCAGGAGGGCGAGAACGGCGGCCAGACGGAATGTCATCAGAAGGCGGACCATGACCGGTCCAGTCGTCAGAGGACGAAGGGGGAGACGGAGACGCCCCCATCGCCGGCGACGACAAGGTGGTCCGGTTCGATCGCCGTCCATTGCGACGTATCGTCATCCAGCGGTTCCGACAGGATGATCACCGCCGTGCCCGTTGCGACGGTGACGGTATCTGCCGGGTCATGGGGCTTCGCGCCGACACCGACGTAAAGCGTCGGCACATGGCCCGCCGAGGCATGGCGCATTGCCCAAATCGTCTGGCCGTCGCTGATCGCGATGGTCATGTTGAAGGGGGCGGTCACACCGGCGTCGGATTGGGCCTGTTCGATGGTGCGGATCGCCTGGCGGATCGCGGCTTCGGGATCGTCTTCAAGCCCGAAGGTCAGCAGCAGATGGAAGAAGATTTCGCTGTCCGTCGTGCCCTGGATGCGGGGATACAACTCGGGCGCCACGGCGAAGGCCAGAGCACGCCGGACTTTCTCGAACCCGCCGATTTCGCCGTTGTGCATGAACAGCCATTTGCCGTGGCGGAACGGATGGCAATTGGTGCGGTTGACGGCGGTGCCCGTGGTGGCCCGGACATGGCCGAAGAACAGGCCCGATTTCACCTGCTCGGAAATGTTCAGCAGGTTGACGTCGTTCCAGGCCGGCAGGATGTCTTTGTAAAGCCCCGGGTGGTCGCGGTCCGCGTACCAACCGATGCCGAACCCGTCGGCGTTGACGACATGGACGCTTTCATGGGCGCCCAGGCTTTGCCGGGTCAACGAATTCTCCGGCTTGAGCAAAAGGGTGTCCAGGTGGATCGGTGGGCCCGCATACGCCAACCAGCGGCACATGGCCTTAAATCCTTATCTCGCGTCGTCGTGTCAGCTGTACCGGTTGCCGGCGGCGACCCCGCCGCCGTCGACGACCATGGTCTGGCCAGTGATGAAGCTGCCTTCGTCGGCGGCCAGCAAGACCGCCATGCCGGTGATGTCCTCCGGGTCGCCCAGACGGCCGAGCGGATAGGCGGCTTCGGCCCGCGCACGGGCTTCCGGGTCTTCCCAAAGCGCGCGGGCGAAATCGGTCTTCACCAGGCCGGGTGCTATGGCGTTGGCGCGGATGTTGTGCGGCCCCCATTCTACGGCCAGGTTCCGCGCCAACTGCATGTCGGCGGCCTTGGAAATGGCATAGGCGCCCAGGTTCACGGAACCTTTCAATCCGCCGACCGACGAAATCAGGACGACGGAACCGTCGCGCCGTTCGGCCATGCCCGGCAGGACCAGATTGCAGAGCTTCAGAACGTTTGTAACATTGACCTGCAGCGTCTTTTCCCAGGCCCCGTCGTCGATTTCCGCCATCGGGCCATAGGCCGGGTTGACGGCGGCGTTGCAAACCAGGGTGTCGATCTTGCCCCAGGCGGCGGTGACCGTATCGACCAGGGATTTCAGCTGCGCCGCGTCGGACACGTTGCAGGCGACGGCCATGGCCTCGCCCGGGCCGTCGGCGTTGTCCGCATTGATGGCGTCGGCGACGGTCTGGCAGGCATCGAGTTTGCGCGATGAAATGACGACGCGGGCCCCCTGGCGGGCGTAGGCTTCGGCGATGGCCTTGCCGATTCCTCGGCTGGATCCGGTGATCAGGGCCACCTTGCCCGTCAGGTCGAACATGGGTTTCATTTTTCCTCCGTTTCGTCGTCGGGCTATCGCCCTTGTCCTTCTGTTCTTTTCCCACGGAACGTGGCCCCTGGGGAAGGGGGCAGCCGCGCTGCCTTCGCCGGGCCCCGACTTTCGGCAGGGTTGACCCATATCGGTGCATGCATTTCACTTATGGCTAATAGAGGGTGGGATTCCCGCCACACAAAAGAACGCACCCGTGACAAACAGGGGGCGCAGACTGCTCAAGGGGGCTTTCTTGGCCGTCATTAATTTGCGGGCGTTCACCGCGCTTGTCGTCGATCAGGACGATGCGCACCGGTGGATGATCCATAACCTATTGAAAGCGCTGGGTGTCGGCGAAGTTCTGACCTCCAGCAGCAACGAAGACGCACTCGGCCTGCTGAAGCGGCTGTCCCGAAAATCCGTCACCGAGAGGATCGATACGGTCGATTTCCTGATCGGCGATCTCAAGGAAGAGCCCTTGGACGGGATCAGCATGGTGCGCTGGATTCGCATGCATGGCGACTCGCCCAACCGCTTCCTGCCGGCGATCCTGATGGCGACGGCGTTCGAGCCGGAAGTCCTCGCGGAGGCCCGAGGGTATGGGGCTACTCATTTCCTGTTGAAGCCGGTCACCGTCGAAACGCTGATGGACCGGATCCTGACGATCATCAATCGGCCGCGACCCTTCGTCTACAACCGGGCGTATTTCGGGCCGGACCGGCGCGGCAGTCAGAAGGACGTCTCCGACGACCGGCGGGAAACCGACGTATCCGACGTCCATGTCGTGCGCTCGCCCCTATCGACGGCCTTGGAACGATTTCCGTCCGACAACCTGATCCGCATCTTTCGTCCGCCCAACCATTTGAAACGCAAAGCGGGCGGCGGCGATGAAAGCGATGCCCTGTTCACCGAAGGGGCCGTGTTCAAGGCGGAAAAGGAGATGGAAAAGGCCAAAAGCGAATACACGACCTCGGCCATGGATTACGTGGAGAGTCTGCAACGCATCCTGGGCGAAGCCGCCGCCGTGTCGGACAAGGCCGAACATTTTCAGCGCATTCACGCGCTGGCCCGGCAATTGGGGATGCAGGGCGAGATTTTCGGCTATCCCTTGATCTCCATGGTCGGTAACTCACTGATGCGGTTCACGGCCAGCGGCCTGCCTAATACGTCGGCGAGCCTGGAACTGGTCAAGGTTCATATTGATTCCCTGACCGTGATCTTGCGCAACGACATTTCAGGGGACGGCGGCGATACGGGGCGGGAACTCGTCTCGCAGCTGCAGGCGGCGATTAAGAAGATCACTCTGGCGAAGGCCGCCGGATAAGGAATCGGGCCGGGGTCGATCGCAATGGTGGCCCGCGCCAAGCCGCATCGCGAATACGCGGCTTGAAATATATGTAAAAATAAATATAAAATATCTTCTAGTTGAAGGCGCCGATATCGCCCGGTCGACAAAGAGGACGCTTCAATGCTTGCGACGATTATCCGTTCGATGTCTCCGTCGGCCGCGTGGCGGTCCCGGCGGGCCTGTGTCCTGGTCTTGATGATGATGCCCGCTTTTGCCGGTTGTGCGTCGGCCGCCGGTTCCGGCGATACCTTCATCCTGCCGCCCCCCGCCGATCACGACGGCCCGGACGTCAAGGCACAGCCCGTTCCGGGCGTTGATGTGCGCCCGCTGGATAGTGGCGCCGTGATGCCGTCACCCGTGGACCCGGCCGGCCCGACCGGACCCCACCGCACTGCGGCCATGGCCGCATCGGCGGAGCAAGACCTATGGCGCCGTGCGCTTGCATCCGAAGACCCCGAGGTGACGAAGATTTATCTTTTGCGGTATCCGGCAGGCCGCCATCTCGTGGACGCCAAGGTCCGTTTCCGCGATCTTCTTGCCGCCTTGGGCGAACGCCGCCGCCTTGAATGGCGGCGGGAGCAGGGGTAGCCTCGGCCCCGAATATTCCCGTCGCTACAGGAAACTCGGTCGTGTTCTTAACCCAACCGTCACCGGCAGTTCATGCCCGGGTCACGCACCCCGAATATCGTCCGGCCCCATGTTCGCAGCCCCCCGCATTCCGCTTCGTCCGGCGCCCGTGACGAATTCGCCCGGTCACTTGTTTCTGATCGTCGGTCCGTCCGGCGTCGGCAAGGACAGCTTGATCGACGGCGCGCGCCGGGCCCTTGGCGGCAGGGGAGCGGTCGTGTTCCCAAGACGCGAAATCACTCGCCCGGCCGATGCCGGCGGCGAAGATCATGTCGCCGTGACCGAAGACCAGTTTCACGCCCGCCGCGAATTGGGGGCATACCTGTTGTCTTGGGGAGCGCACGGTCTTTGGTACGGTATTCCGGCGGAGGTCGGCAACGATCTTGAGGCCGGACGTGCCGTCGTCGTGAATGCCTCGCGCTCGGTGATCGACGAAGCCCGGGCCCGGTTCGTCAATCTGCGCATCGTCTCGGTCAACGTGGACGACGCGACATTGCAACAGCGCCTGAGCGCGCGGGGCCGGGAAACGCCGGACCAAGCGGCGCGGCGACTCGAACGCGCCCGGGCCTTCCGCGTCGAAGGCCCGGACGTGATCGATTTTCCCAACGACGGCCCGTTAGAGGCCGCCATCTCCCGGTTCACCGGCCTTTTGCAGCCGGACTGCTGAGCCGTCGGGGCAATATCCTTCTCTTAGTACATCGCGATGATTTCGACGCGGCGGCTGCCGCCGAACCAAAGCCAATCTGGCGCCACGTCGCCGTAGGCTTCCGCCCGCGACGATAGGGTTAGGGTTTGCGGTTCAATCCCGGCGCCGATCAGGCGTGCGGCGACGGCGCGGGCCCGGTCCATGGCCAATTTGTCGTTCAAGGCTGCGGGGCCGCGTTTGTCGGCCTGGCCGACCACACAGATCTTCGAATATCCGCCGAGGTTTTTGGCATAGCCCAGAATGTCGACTTCCCGGTCCTCGGGGACGTCGGTGCTGCCCGTCGCGAACCCGGTGATGATCAGGGGATTTGGCTGGTGCTGGTCCGGGTCGATGTCACAGGTTGCGTCGAACGTCTCGGCGGCGCGGGCGCCGCCCGTGGCGATCAGACCTCCGGCGAGCATCCCGGCGGCCAGGGTCGCGGTGGCGGCGGATTTCAGGCGGTGGGTCGTCTTGAACATGATCTCTCTCCTTGAAATCGGGTGATCCGACGGAAGAGAGGATCGTGCGATACCTGGGCCTTTGTTGGCGCTTATTCGGGCCATTTGGTGGCCCGCCGCCAAATTCCGGCCTTAACGCTTGCGGGCCAGGGTCAGGCCGTCTGCCACGGAGAGCATGGAAAGGGTGACGCGGCCGTCATCCTTCAGCCCGGCATTGAAGGCACGGATCGCTTGCGTGTCGACGGTGGTGTCCGAGGCATCGGTGACACGGCCATGCCAGAGCACGTTGTCGACCGCGATCAGGCCGCCCGGTCGGACCAGGGTCAGGCACCGTTCGTAATAGTCCTGGTAACTTTCCTTGTCGGCGTCGATGAAGGCCATGTCGAAGGTTCCCGACCGGCCGTCGGCGATCAAGGCGTCCAGGGTCTCGACCGCCGGGGCGATGCGCAGGTCGACGCGCCCATCGACCCCGGCCTCGGCCCAATAGCGGCGCGCCATGGCGGTGTATTCCTCCGACAGGTCGCAGGCGATCAATTCGCCGTCGGCGGGCATGGCAAGCGCCATGGCCGTCGAACTGTATCCGGTGAAGGTGCCGATCTCGATGATCCGTTTGGCGCCGATCAATTCGACGAGCAAGCCCAGCAACTGCCCCTGGTCCGGTGAAATCTGCATCCCGGCGCGGGGATGGCTGTCCGTTTCCGCGCGCAGGCGGGCCAAAACCTCCGGCTCGCGCAGGGTGGTATCCAGGATGTAGTCGTAAAGGCCCTGGTCCAGGCCGGTGGTTGCTTTGCTCACGGTCGTTGCCTCGCTCGCTATGTCTCGGTCCCGCGTGTTGGAAAGCCACCGATAGCGCCCCGGCGGCGGCACTGCAACCGCTCAGATATGCTCTACATCGACATCGTGGCAGCGCCGCCCGTACTTGTGGTCCAGGTGCGCCGCCGTCGCCTGGCAAGGCTGCTTTTCATGACGATCCTCGCCGCGGCGGTGGGCGACGTGGTGCGGCGTGGGGTGGAGGACTTTCCAGTACTCTTCGTTGGCTTTGCGCCAGACGTCGAACCCCGCCTTGCACCAAGCTTCCACGGCGGTCCAATAGAGCGTCTGAAGGTTGAGGAACGTGGTCAGATTGTTTTTCATGACACCCTCCATTTTCTCCTTACAGGCCTTAGCCTAGCGCGGATCGGCGGCGGGTGCCTTGCGGTGGATCAATCGGCGGCTTCGACCGTGACGCTTGCACCCGCGGGCGCCGCCGCCAGGCTTTTCACATCGTCGATGGCATCCGCCCAGATATTGCACGGCGCGGCCAGGCGGCATTCGTCGCCTTGCGAGATCGGTGTGCGGCCGAAGCCGATGGCGATGCTGTCGCCGTCGGTCCAAAAAGGCGATCTCGCCGGGTTCGACCACGGCGCGCGCGTCCGGCTCCCGGTCGAGCGACAGGGGCGTCGCGAAGTAGACTTCCTCGCCCCAGGTGCTGGCGGTCGAGGAAAAAGGCAAAGCCCCCTGGATCGCCGCCGCCGTCGGTGTGTCGCGCAGCGTTGCCGTGATGGTCACGCCGCCGATGGTCATCTTGATCTTGCTCATGCTCTCCTCTCCTCTCTTCCTGCCTGTCGTTTTCGGCCCGGGGCCACAGGTTCTTTGGTCGTTCGTTTTATTGCAAGGTCGGCTCGCCGGCGCCCGTCTCCGCCGTGGCACGGTCGGCGGCGGCGCGATCCTGGCACGGCCCGGCCTGATGATGGACCATGCGCCAGATCGTCCCTTCGCGGACGAAGATGTTGGTCGCCGTCAGAACCGTGCCGGGCATCCGTTCGAAACCGATGACATAGGCCGTTTCGCCCGATGCGTGGACGCGGGGATCGACGAAGCGGATGTCAGACGTTTCGCCGGACGACAGAATCGTCGCCCAGCTTTCCATGACGTCGGCGCGGCCCACGAGCGGACGCCATCCCGGATGAATGCAGGTGATGTCGCGGTCGTCGGCCCAGACCTCGGCCATGCGGTCGAAATCGCCGGTGGCGAAGGCGGTGTAGAAGGCGTCGTTGGCGAACAAAATCGCCGCGTGGTCGGACATGCGGGGCTCCGATCGTTGGTCGTTGGCCCGGCGTCCCCGGCCCGTTCGTGCCGGGCCAGGATCAACCGGATGATCCTATTCCATGCCCTGGGCGTCAAAAAACTGGTCTGCCGGCCGGGCTTTCATGAAAATGGGGATCGATTGCGGCGCCATCAATGGCCCGTGCGTGGTGGCTCTGAAGTCCGCCGCGGTTCGAGATTGAACAAGGGAAGTAGTGCCATGGCCGATCCGGAAACCCCTGGCGCCGGCGACGACCGGGAAAGTCAGTTGCAAACGGCGAAGACGGGTGTGCCGTTGGATCTGATGACGGCGGTCCCGGGGCTTAACCCCAGGGATATGTCGGTGTTGATCGTCGGCGGTCTGGGCAAAGGCATTTCATTGAATGCGGGCGTTGATAACGGTGACGGGACGGCGACGCTGCTGGAGCAGGATTTGGCCGTTTCCGGCGGCCTGCGCATGCGGTTTCCGCCGGGGGCAAGCGGTCCGCAAACATTTGCCGTGACGGTGATTTCCGTTGATGGCCATGTCCGCACGGGCAGCCTGACCGTCGAGCCGGGTCTGGCCGATCTTGAAACCGGGTTGCGGTTCTCGATCGAGGCGCCGGTGGTGTTGGACGACGGGGGGCGGATCGGCTTCCCCGTGGCGATCTCCTTCAGCCGGGGTTTGGGCAAGATGGTGGGCGACGTGGATTTGACCCTCAGCGGCATTCCGGCCGGGGTGCATCTCACCGGCGGTCAGCGCGTGGACGGCGACGGCGGCCACGGGCCCTGGAAGTTCCAAATGCAAGACTTGCAGGAATTGAACCTGGTGGCGCCGAAGGGGCTGGATGCGTTCGACGTGGAATTGACGGTCGAGGCGCGCGGCCAATCGGGTGGCCGCATTCGGTTTTCGCGCCCGGGGAGAGTCGTCCCGCCAGGGGCGCGGGCACAAGAGGTCCCGCCAGGGGCGCGGGCACAAGAGGTCCCGCCAGGGGCGCGGGCACAAGAGGTCCCGCCGGTGGCGCGGGCTGACGAGCCGCGGGCGGCAGCCCCTGTGCCACCGCCAGTCCAGCCCGCGCGCAAGCCCGAGCCGCTGTCGCCGCCGGCGACGGACTGGCTGACCGGCAACGGGGTGTTCACCTTCGCCTCGGGGCACGGCGGTGATCTGTTTGAAGGCGGCTATGGTTGGACAGAGGACGGCGCCTCGGTCGGGCCCGGTGACACCATCGGGCCGGACGGCGGCGGTATGGTTGTTCGCTTGCTGGCGGGTGGGCCGGTCATCGATGGGCCGGATCCGATCGTCTGGTAGAGAGGCTGGTCGCAATAGGGACGGGGCGCGGCCCTAGTTCGGGCGCGCCTTGAGCGCCTGATCGGAATCTTCCAACGATTCCGCTTCAAGCATGGCGCGATAGATTTTCGCGGCCTTGTCCTCGTCGATGCCACCGGCCAGCGCGCCGGCCTGGGTCATCGCCGGTGACGGCCGTTCGGGAACGAACTTGATGCCGGCCTCGGCGAGGTCCTGGATTTCGACCAACGCTCGGGAGAGGCCTGTCGGGAAAGTCTTATTCTTGGAATCCATCGTTTGTCTCTTGGTCTTGTCACACGAGTCTTGGGAATTCCGCACGAGTTTCGGCCGACGAAGTGGTTATTTCATGGCCTTGCCCTGAAATACGCAAAGGGCATGCCAATTGCGCCCTGGACAAAAGGCCAGGGTCGGGCCGATCCGCCGGAATCCGGGGTTTTCCGGACCGCTGATCCGGTCTAGTCTCCGGCCGACCGCCGAATTTCATATGCCATCAGGAGCGACATGAGCGAAACCGACGCAAACAGCGACACCGCCATCTATCACATGTGCCGCCGTGACGAATGGCAGACCGCCCAGACATCCGGCACCTATGGCGGATCGTCCCAGGACGTTGCCGACGGGTTCATCCATTTTTCGACGGCGCGCCAAGTGGTGACCAGCGCGGCCAAGCATCGCGCGGGGCAGGACGGTCTGGTTCTTTTGCGGGTCGATCCCGAAAAGTTAGGGGCCGCCTTGAAATGGGAGGAGTCCCGTGGCGGGCACTTGTTCCCCCATCTGTATGGCGATTTGCCGGTGAGTGCGGTGATCGCCGCATACGATCTGGCGCTGGATGGCGCTGGGCGGCATGTCTTTCCAGCTGAATTGGCCTTGGCGGAGGGCGAATAGATGCGCTTCGCGGAACGGCTGATGCCGCTGCTGCACCGGTTTCAGCCAGAGACGGCCCATAACCTCGCCCTGATGGCGTTGGAGCGCGGCTTGCTGCCCGCCGCGCCGCCGCTCCGCCGCCTGGTCCTCAACACCCGGCTTTGGGGATTGGCGTTCGACAATCCGGTCGGGCTGGCGGCCGGCTTCGACAAGGACGGCCGCGCGCCGGCGGCGCTGCTGGGGCTCGGCTTCGGCTTCGTCGAGGTCGGAAGCATCACGCCCAAGCCGCAGCCGGGCAACCCCAAGCCGCGCCTGTTCCGCCTGGACGCCGATCGGGCGGTGATCAACCGCATGGGGTTCAACAACGGCGGCCATGCCGCGATGGCGGATCGGCTCGACCGCTTCCGCGCCGGGCCGCAGGGCCGTGGCATCGTCGGCGTCAACCTGGGCCGCAACAAGGATGCCGAAGACGAGGTCCGCGATTACGTCCAGGGCGTCGAACGCCTGGGGCCGATGGCGTCCTATCTGGTGGTCAACGTGTCGTCGCCGAATACGCCGGGCCTGCGGACTCTGCAGGATCGGGGGCCGCTGACGGCGCTGCTCTCGGCGGTCAAGACGGCGCGCGACGGGCTGGCGAACCGGCCGCCGCTGCTGGTCAAGATCGCGCCGGACCTCGCGCGTGCCGATTTGGAAGACATCGCCGGGGTCGCCGCCGATGTCGGCATCGATGGGATCATCGCGACCAATACGACCATCGCCCGCCCGGATACCCTGCGCGATCCGCAGAAGGGCGAAACGGGCGGGCTTTCCGGCGCCCCGCTCCGCGATGCGTCGCAAAGCGTGCTGTTCGATCTTTATCAACTGGTCGGCGGGGAAATTCCGTTGATCGGCGTCGGTGGCATCGCGTCCGGCGCGGATGCCTATGCCCGCATCCGTGCGGGGGCGTCGTTGGTTCAGGTCTATTCGGCGCTGGTCTACGGCGGACCGTACCTGGCGGCGCGGATCAACGAAGAATTGGCAGACCTTTTGGAAGCGGACGGTTTTGCCTCGGTCGCCGACGCGGTCGGTGTGGACCACCGATAATCGCGATTACGCGCTCCGTTTGGCTTCCGCCCGCTCCAACACACCCCGCAGGATTTTGAACGCGATCGGCGCCATGGCGACCAGGAACATCACGCGCACCATGTGATGGACCGAGACGAAAGCCACATCGATGTTCAACGACAGGCTGATCAGGGTCATTTCCGCGAGGCCGCCAGGGGCGAAGGCGAGCCAAAGGGTCTTCACCGGCAGGCCCGTGAATTGGGAGACGACCCAGGCCCCGCCGAGCGCCGCGCAAAGCATGAAGACCGTAATCCCCGCCGCCTGGATCATCGTGCCGAAGACCTTGTTCAGGGAAATCCCCAGGAACCGGCAGCCGATCGCGGCCCCGATCACGACCTGGGCCAGGGCGATGATCTCCTGCGGCGGGCGGGCCTCGGTCAGGCCGGCCATATGGACGGCGGCGGAAACCAGGACGGGGCCCAGCAGTCGCGCCGCCGGAAGTTTCAGGAAATTGGCGAGGTAGTATCCCGCGACGCCGCAGGCGATCAGGATCGCCGCGTCGTACAGGCGGATATCGGCGATGTTGCCCAGCGCGGTCATGTTGCCGGGCTCGTAGCCTTCGAAGAACTTGAACCAGAAGGGAATGATCAGAACCGTCAGGGTGATGCGGATCGAATGGATCAGCGAAATCTTGCGGTCGTCGGCGCCCATGGATTCGCCGATCAGGGCCATTTCGCTGAATCCGCCGGGCGACGCCGAGAAATAGGCGGTCGCGGCGTCCCACCGGGCGACCGATACCAGGTAGTAGGAAACCATGGCGGTGACGCCCAGCGCATAGACCACCAGCATCGAGACGGAGGCCAGCCATTCGGCGATATGGCCGACCGCTTCCGGTGTGAACCCGGCCCCCAGCATGACACCCAGGACCGGCACCATCAGCAGGCGCAGGCGTTGCGGGCGGACCAGGGGGGCGCCGCTCAAAGACGCGACCAGGGTGAACAGAAGTGCCCCGATCATCCACGGTAGGGGCATGTGCAGTTCGTGGAACAGAAACCCGCCGATCCCGCCCAGGACGAGGGTCAGGGCCATGCGCAGGGGCCGCGTCTTGGGGTTGCCTTCCTTGGGCGGATCGGGCTCCTGGTCTTCGTGTGAAATCCCGCCGTTGGGATCGGACGCCTGGTTCGGGGGCGGGGATGTCACGGTTGGAACTGCTCCTTGAGAATGCGTTCCTCCAGATTGTGTTCCGGATCGAACAGGACTTCCAGGCGGTGGATCGCGTCCTGATGGACCTCGACCCGGCGCACGTCGCGGACTTCGGTGTAATCGGCGGTCGCGCTGACCGGGCGCAATTCCGGCTGTAGGATATCGAAGGCGATCACTGCCTTGCGCGGCAACAAGGCCCCCCGCCAGCGCCGGGGGCGGAAAACGGAAATCGGCGTCAGGGCGATCAGGTCCGACCCCATGGGGATGATCGGGCCATGGGCCGACAGGTTATAAGCGGTCGATCCCGCCGGCGTGGCAACCAACACGCCGTCGCAGATCATTTCGTCCAGCCGCTCGATCTCGTCGATATGAATGCGGATCTTCGCCGCCATGCGGGATTCGCGCAGCAGCGAGACCTCGTTGATGGCGAGTGCGGTGACCGTATCGCCGTTCATGGTGAAGGCCGTCATGCGCAGCGGCCGCAGGCCCACCGACTGTGCGCGGGCGATCCGTTCGACCAGGCCGTCGGACCGGTATTCGTTCATCAGGAAGCCGACCGTGCCCCGGTTCATGCCGAAGATCGGCGTGCCGTTGCCGATGGCGCCGTGCAGACTTTCCAGCATGAAGCCGTCACCGCCCAGCGCGACGATCACATCGGCCCGGTCCGGGTCGGTGTTGCCGTAGCGATGGGCCAGATGGGTCAGGGCTTCCTGCGCTTCCGGCTGCTGGGCCGCGACGAAGGCGATCTCGGATACGGCGCGAAGCTCGGGCGGCGATGAGGACATGGCGGCGGTCGTCGCGCGGGTGCGCGGTTCCTGAAAAATTCTTGGGCTTTCGGCAACTTAGACCCTTAAGTCTGGTTGCGGAAGCCTTGCGGTAAATTCATACTATTCGGTATGTCCCGCGCTTATAAACCCGATGAAACCCGACGGCAAATCCTGGACGCCGCCTATACCGTCATTCACCGCCACGGCTTTCAGGCCGCGGGGTTGAACGACATTTTGGCCATGACCGGGGTGACCAAGGGGGCGATGTACCATCATTTCCCGGGCAAGACGGCGCTGGGCTATGCCGTTGTCGATGAATTGGTGAAGGGTTATCTCGAGGATTGGTGGCTCGCCCCTTTGGACCGATCCGAAGAATCGGGAGACGACGACCCCCTGGCCGCCATCGCCCGGACGATCCAGGACAACATGACCGGGCGGGTTCCCGACATTCATCTGCTGGGATGTCCGTTGAACAATCTGGCGCAGGAAATGTCGCCCCTGGACGGCGGGTTCAGGCAACGGATCGAGGAACTTTACCGGGCGTGGCGACGGCGCCTGTCGCGTGCCCTGACACGGGGGCAGCATTCGGGAACGGTCTCCGGCGCGGTCGATACGGACGAGGCCGCGACCCTGATCGTCGCCGCCATCCAGGGCGCTTTCGGCCAGGCTAAATCAGCGCAATCCATGGCACCGTTCCATGACGCCATGGCGGGCCTCAACAGATACCTGATGGGGTTGCGCCCTTAAGCCATAAGCCTTCGGCTGCGGGTCCGTGGGCCTATTCCTTGCCGCCGTCGATGGTCAGGATCGTCCCGGAGGTATAGCTGGACCGCGGGCTGGCCAGGAAAGCGACTGCGTTCGCGACTTCTTCCGGTTTTCCGGCCCGGCCGAACGGCAGGTTCTTGTGCATCTCGGGCCAGCGGTCGGCGTCGCCGAATTGCGCCTCGGCCCGGGTGCGGGCGAGCATTTCCGCCCGGTCGGTCAGGATCGCCCCCGGGTTGATGCCGACGACGCGAATGCCGTCGGGATGGGCCGAATGAGCGAGCGACCGGGTGAAGCCCATCAGCGCCGAATTGCCGCCGGCCCCGGCCATGTAGCCCGCCGGATGGCGTTCCCCGGCGGCGCCGATGATGTTGACGATGACCCCCGACTTGCGCGCCGCCATGGCCGGATAGATTTCCCGGCATAGGGAGATATAGCCGAAGACCTTGAGGTCCCAGGCCTTGCGCCAGGTCTCATCGTCAACCTGCATCAGATTGCCGGGTGGGATGGCGCCCGCGTTGTTGACCAGGATGTCGATCTCGCCCGCCTGGCCGACCACGTCACGCACGGCGGCGTCGGTCGACAGGTCGGCGGCGATGGTTTGAACGTTGACCTGATGGCGGTTGCGGATGTCGTCGGCGGCGGCGTCGAGTGTGGCGTGGTCGCGGGCGACCAGGACGAGGTCACAGCCTTCTTCCGCCAATACCTCGGCGACGGCGCGGCCGATGCCCTTGTTGCCGCCGGTGACCAGGGCGCGTTTGCCTGCGATCTGCAAATCCATGGGTGATCCTCCCCTGTGATTTCATCATGGGTTAGGCGTACTCAAGATCACGAGGGGAGGGCGGTCAAGCGCCGGGTGCGGCGGGGGCGGGGCCTGAAGGAAGGGGCTAGACCGGTTTTTCGCCGATCACGGTGCAGCGTTCCATGTACCGGTCGGCCGTGTAATCCATCACCGCGTAGTGCATCAGGCATCGGTTGTCCCAGACGACGACGTCGTGCGGCCGCCAGTTGTGGCGGTAAAGGAAATCCTGCTTCGTCGCGTGGGTATAGAGCGGCTCCAGGATGGGCTTGCTCTCCGCCGGCGTGAACCCGTCCAGGTGCGACGTGAATCCCGGATTGATGTAGAGCGATTTCTTCCCCGTGTCCGCATGGGTGCGGACCACCGGGTGAACGCAGCGGTTGGCGCCGTCGAAATCGTTGTCGATGACCACGGGCTTGGCGTATTGCGTCGCCGCCGCGACGGCGAAATCGTGCACCGCGTGCAGGCCGTCGATCATGCCCTTCATGCCGTCCGACAGGGCCTCGTAGGCCGCCGTCATATTGGCGAAGACCGTATCGCCGCCGCGGGGTGGGACCTGAATGCCGTAGAGGACCGAGGCATGGGCCGGGTGATCGCGGAAAGAGACATCCGAATGCCAATAGGTGCCGGCCCCCTTGCGGCCCGTGGGCTCGCCGTTCTCGTCGACCTTGTTGGAGACCCGGTAAATCTGCGGATGGTCGGGATGCAGGTAGCGCGACACCGTGTCCTGTAGCGGCGGTTGGCCATCGTCGTGAAACAACGGGCCGAAGCGCCGGGAAAAGCCCATGTGCTGTTCCTGGGTCATGTCCTGATCGCGGATGACCATGAAGCCGCCGGCCTCCAGCCAGGCCGCGTGGATGTCGCCGAACAGATTGTCGCCGGCGTCGCCCGCAAGGTCGCGGCAGATGTCCAAACCGGTGATCTCGATGCCGAGCGTGCCGAGGGAATTCATTTCAATGGTCATGGTCTTCTGTGTCTTTCTTGGATGATCCCGATTGACGGCGCGGGCGGTTCGCCGCCGCGCCTTTTCTGTCTTGGCCGTCCTGCCCATGGAGCGGGCGGGCGGCGGATTTGAAAATGCGCCTGCCTTGCCAGGAAGTAAATGAAACTGTATTTCATTCAATGAAACGGCCATGACCCGCGGGCATCGTCGTTCCTGAAACCGCTGGAAAACGGGGCCGCCGATGGGATCCTACAAACCGGTAAACGCCGTGCTGCGCGGCCTGGACGTGCTGGCCGCCGTCAACAAATTGAAGGGCCGGGCGACGATCGGCGAGTTGTACCGGGAGACTGGCCACGACAAGGCGACCATCGTGCGCATGCTGGAAACGCTGATCCATGCGGGATATGTCCGGCGCGATGACGATCAGGGCACCTATGAAGTGACGGGCCGATCCCTGTTGTTGTGTTCGGGGTATGACCGGCATCGCGCCGTCGGGCGGACGGTCGCGCCGATCATCGCCGGGTTCCGCGACCGCGTCGGCTGGCCGTCGGATGTGGCGATCTTCGACCGGGACGCCATGGTGGTGGTCGAAACCTCGCGGGTGCCGGGGCGGATGTTCGTGATCCGCGATCCGGGGTTTCGCTCGCCCATGCTGGGGACCAGCCTGGGGTTAGCCTATCTCGCCCATACCACGGCGGAGGAACGGGCCGCCGTTCTGGCCCAGGAAGCCGCGACGCCGCAGCCCTGGAACGAAATCGCCCAGGACCCGCCCGCCGCCGAGGCGCTGTTGGCCGATATCCGCGCGCGCGGCTACGCGACCATGCACGCCGAGTTCTCGCGCCTGGAATACGGGCGGCAGATTTCAACGATCGGCGTGCCGATTCTGGTCGACGGCCGGTCGGTCGCGGCGATGAACGTTCTTTATCTGAAAAGTGCGCTGTCCGAGGACGAGGCGGTGGCGGCCATGCTGGCGCCGTTGCAGGACTGTGCGGCCGAGGTCGCAACGGCATTGGCCGCCGATCCCGGTTGACGGGCGTGGCAGTCTAAACCGGAGATCAGTTGCCGGGGCGGGCCGCGTTCAGGCAGTCGAAATAGGTTTGCTGCGCCCGGCCGCGATGGGCCTCTTCTTCGTCCCAGGCGCGCTCGCGCATGGCGGTCAACGCTTCGACGCGTTGCGGGTCGTTGGTTTGGGCGATCTGGGCGTTGATCTGGGAGACCGCGCTTTCACGGATATCCTCAAGCGCGTCCATCAGTTCGGCGTGGTCGGCCTTGCACTTGACGGCGGTGATCGATCCGCTTTCCGCCGTCGCCACCCAATAAGACAAAAGCAACGCCGCCGCGATCAACGGGACCGGCGCCTTGCGCCGGACCATCAAATCCCAATCGTATTCTTTCCATCGCGGCATGTCGGAAACCTTGCGTGGTGGGATGCGGTTCAGCCGCCGGTGACGCTCATGTGACGGCCCACGGCGGGGCCGTCGCCGCGCCGTTCGATGACGAAATCGTGGCCCTTGGGCTTGCGGCCGATGGCTTCGTCGATGGCGGCGTCCAGGACTTCGTCGGCTTCCGACGCCCGCAGGGGGGCGCGCAGGTCCGCCGCGTCGTCCTGGCCCAGGCACATGTAAAGCGTACCCGTGCAGGTCAGGCGCACGCGGTTGCAGCCTTCGCAGAAGTTATGGGTCAACGGCGTGATGAAGCCGAGTTTCCGGCCCGTTTCGCCGACGTCCGTGTACCGCGCCGGGCCGCCCGTTTTGAACGGAATGTCGGTCAACGTCCAATTCTTTTCCAGCCGTTCGCGCAGCTGCGACAGGGGCAGGTATTGGTCGGTGCGGTCCTGATCGATCTCGCCCAGCGGCATGGTTTCGATCAGCGTCATGTCGAAGGCGTTCTCGCCGCAGAATTCGATCATGCGGTCGATTTCGTCTTCATTGAAATTCTTCAGGGCGACGGTGTTGATCTTGATGTCCAGGCCCGCCTGCTTGGCGGCCTGAATGCCGTTCAAAACCTTGTCCAGCTTGCCCCAGCGGGTGATCGCCTCGAACCGGTCGGGATCGAGCGTATCGAGCGAGACATTGACCCGCCGCACCCCGGCATCGATCAGTTCATCGGCGAAGCGGGCCAGCTGCGAGCCGTTGGAGGTCAGGGTCAGTTCTTCCAGATCGCCCGTTTCCAGATGACGGCCGAGCGAGCGGATCAACGACATGATGTTGCGCCGGACCAGCGGCTCGCCGCCCGTCAGGCGCAGCTTCTTCACGCCCTTGCGGATGAAGGCGGAGCACAGCCGGTCCAGTTCTTCGAGCGAGAGAATCTCCGACTTGGGCAGAAAGGTCATGTCTTCCGCCATGCAATAGACACAGCGGAAATCGCAGCGGTCCGTGACGGAGACGCGCAGATAGGTTACTGCCCGTCCAAAGGGATCGATCATGCCGGTCATGGAATTGCTCAGTCGTTCCTCAAGGTTTCTTGTGCGGCCCGACGGCCGTTATTCCGTACAGTCATATCGTCATGAAGATAGTAACGCCGATGGCCTTTGTCGCCCCCAATTTTTGCAGGGGTTTCCACAAAGTGGAAAGAGCCGGGCCAGGTGCGGTGGCTATCCGTCCTTGTCCTGCTTGGGGCTCAGGCCCTTCTCCCGCATGTCGGCTTCGGCCTGTTCGCGCATTTCTTCGCGCTCGCGCAGGTAATCCTGCGTCGTACGGGTCGCCGGGCGGGGCGGGCCCGCCAGGGGGTTCGGTTGGTCGAACTGAACCATCACGCGGCAGTCATCGCACATCTTGATGCGGTTGAGGGCATCGCCCGCGAACATGGAATGCCCTTTCAGCTTTTCCGTCATGCTGTGGATCGTCGCCCGGGTGCCGTAGGGCTTGCCGCAGCGGATGCAGTGGAAGGGATCTTCTTCCTTCTGGACCCGGGGCGCTTTGGCTTCGTCCTTGAACGACAGGCGGGGGCTCAGGCTGATGACCTTCTCCGGGCAGGTCTTCGCGCAAAGGCCGCATTGCACGCAGGCGTCCTCGACGAACGACAACTGCGGTTTGTCCGGATTGTCGCGCAAGGCGCGGGCCGGGCAGGCGCCGACGCAAGACAGGCAGAGCGTGCAGCCGGCGACGTCGATCTCGACCGTGCCGAAGGGCGCGCCCTGGGGCAGGGCGACCTCGTCGATCTTATTCGGAGCGGCGGCATGCAGGGCATCCAAGGCCAGGCGCATGACCGCGCGCTTGCGGCCCAGCGGCAGGAAATCGCCCTGCGGCATGGCGGGCAGCTTTTCGAGGGACCAGAGCGCATCCTCGACCGCCGAAGGATCGTCCAGATGCAGATGGCCGATGCGGCTATCACCGTAGCCCAGCGCCCCCAGCACCTGATTGGCCAGCGCGATCTCGCCGTCCTGGGCCTGGGCGTCCTCGCGTTTCTTCGGCGGCAGCAGCACGAGACAGCGCGACGCGCCGAACGCGGTGGCCGAGAAGAACAGGTCCAGCCCCGCCTGGGTCACTTCGTTGACGGCGAAGGGGATACAGTTGGCGGGCAGGCCCCGGCCCATGCGCGAGATCAGGCCGATGGCTTCTTCGCCCTGGTCGGCATCGTGGATCAGCAGGACCGGGTCGGAGCCGCCGGCCTTGGCATAAGTGCGCAGGACCGTGCGCGCGCGTTTGAACAATTCGTCGCCCAGCGGCAGGGCATAGGTCGCCGCCCCCGTCGGGCAGACCGAGGCACAGACGCCGCAGCCGCCGCAGAGGTAGGGATCGATCGCGACCCGTTCGTTGTCCGGCGTAATGGCGCCCGCCGGGCAGTTGTCGATACAGCGGGTGCAGCCGGTGATCTTTGACCGGGCATGGGCGCAGATCTTGTCGTCGTAATCGACGTAGCGGGGCTTTTCGAATTCGCCGACCATGTCCGACATCTCGAACAATGCCTCGGCGACCAGGGCCGGGTTGCCCGGGTCGGGATGGAAATAGCCGTCGCGCATCTCGGCATGAGGGAACAGGGCCGGGCCGCCGCGCAGGTCCAGGATCAGGGAACATTCGGACGTTCCCGATTGCGGCTCGCCGTCCCATTCCAGCGCCCCGCGGGACGATGCCTTGGCCGGAACGAAGCCGGAGACCGCGACCTTGAACGCCCCCAAATACCCCCCGGCGCCCGTGACCTTGCCGGCGAAAATGGGGATATCCATCACCGGCGGCGGCGGGACATCCGAAGCGCCTTCGAGAATAAGCGTCACGTTCAACTTGCGGGCCAGGGTCTTGGCCGCTTGGATGGCGTCGTCGCCACGGCCCAGCACCAGGGCCGTGCCGTCGGACTTCATCGAGACCGAGCGCGCACCGGCCAGATCCATGGCGGCTTCGCTCAGAAGGGCGGCCATCTTGGCGGTCAGGTTCGTGCCGGCCTTCTTGTCCTTGCCCGCGTCGGACCAGCCGGCCTTTTCCCGAATGTTCGTGAAGGCCATGCGGGGGGCATGGGGCATGTCGTCGCCTGTTTCCAGGAACAGGGGCGCTTCCTGCGTGCAGGCGACCAACAGGGTTTCGTCGGCTTCCGCGGCTTTTCCGGCGACGCGCTGGAATTCCTCGATCTGGCGGCGGCACAGGTGGGTCGCGACCTTCAGGTCGCCTTCGGCTTCGGCCCCCCGGCCGCAGGCCTTGGTCAGGGCCTCGCCGTCGATCGCCATGGTCCCTTCGCAGTCACAGACCAACACATGCTTCTGATTGAGCTTCATACGCTTGGTGCTTCCCTTTTCGGCGCGGGTTGGGCGGCGCTCGTTCGTATTGCTGTGCCCTTGATGTAGGGTATTTTTCGGCAAATGAAAACGCTGCGCGGAAAAGGGGTATTTCAGACGACTTCCAGCGCCGTTTACTTTTCGCCTCCGCCACCCTAACTATGAACCGAACGACGCCGCCCGAACGGGCGCGAAACGGGAGGATAAGACCCAGATGGCCGATCAAAACGCCGCCGAACGCATTTCCGTCGACGACTTCATGCTGGCCGCCCAACGCGGCGACCGCGATACCTTGGCCCGCGCCCTTGAGGCCGGAACCAAGATCAACGCCATCGACGCGCACGGCAATTCGGCGTTGATGTACGCTGCGGCGGCAGGCCAGACCAAGACCTGCCAATGGCTGATCGAACAGGGAATCGACAAGGGCACGGTCAACAATTGGGGTCTGGGGGCCCGCGATTGGTCGAAATGGTCGTCCAACGTCGATGACATCCGCAAGGTGGTCTACTGACGGCGGTCTCGAACGTCCTTGTATAGGTCCTTCGATCGGGCGCCGGACGGGCACAAGTGATTTTCCGTGCCGAGCCTTGTCCCCGGGGCTCCGCTGGGACCATCCTGATCCGGATACCTGTCCCGGTCTCCCAAAGGAGGGTCTGCCTCATGAAAATCAATGCCGATCTGTCGTTGCCGGTGCATGTCGATACGACGGCGCTCGATTGGGTGCCGTCGCCGTCGCCGGGTGTCGACCGCCGCATGCTGGACCGCGATGGGGACGAGGTCGCGCGGGCGACGTCTGTCGTCCGGTATGCGCCGGGCTCCGAATTCCCGACCCATACCCATGGCGGCGGCGAGGAATTCCTGGTCCTCGACGGCGTGTTTTCGGACGAACACGGCGATTTCCCGGCGGGGACCTACGTACGCAATCCCGTCGGCTCGAGCCACGCGCCCCGGACCGGGCCCGGATGCACGATCCTGGTCAAACTGCGCCAGATGGACCCGGCGGACCAGACCCAGGTGACCGTCGATACGAACAGCGGCGATTGGGTGGAGGGTGACGTGCCGGGACTGTTCCGCATGCCCTTGCACGAATATGGAACGGAGCGTGTCTGGCTGACCAAGATGGGGGCGGGCTGCGTCGCCCGGCCGCACGATCATCCGGGCGGCGAGGAGGTCTTCGTCCTGGAAGGCTGCGTCGAGGATGAGGCGGGCCTACATCCCAAGGGCACCTGGTTCCGCCTGCCGCCCGGCAGTTTCCATTCACCGCGCACGGAAGAAGGCTGTTTGCTCTGGGTCAAGACGGGGCATCTGAAGTAGCCTCTCCGGATAACCACTATCCCAGGGAGGAGAGACATGGCCGCCTACGTGATCGCCCAGATCAACGTCACCGATCCGGAAACCTACGAAGATTATCGGGCGCTCGTTCCGGCGACGCTGGCCGCCTATGGCGGTGAATTCGTCGTCCGCGGCGGGGATCAGGAAGCGCTGGAAGGCGTGGCGCCGTCGCCGCGCACGGTGGTGTTGCGGTTCGCCGACATGGCGGCCGCCCGGGCCTGGCATGAGTCACCCGAATACGCCGAAGCCAAGGCGATCCGGCAGTCTGCCTCGACCGGGACCTTGTTGCTAGTAGACGGAATAGACTGAAGAAATTATAGTTAACTTAATTACAGTTAACTCATTTCCGCGCCGGTTTCCAGGATGTCCAATCCCCGTGCCGTCAGGCGAAAAATCACGTCCTGACGCATTCGGATCGCCAGGGTTTCATCCACGCCCAGGTCCAGGTAACTGCGGATCAGCGTGCGCCCCGTGCCGCCGTGACAGATCACGATGACCGGCTGCCTTCTGTCGAGATCGAGCAGCCAGGCCCGCGTCCGGTCCATCACGTCCTGCAGGCTTTCGCCGCCGTCGGGCGGGCGGTGGCCCCAGGGGTCGGCGTCCATGGCGGCGAGTTCGGCCTCGTCCCCAGCCTGGGCGATTTCGGGCCGTGTCATGCCTTCCCACCGGCCATAGCCTTTTTCGATCAGCCGGTCGTCGATGGTGAACGCGGCTGGGTCCAGGCCCGCGGCGGCGCAGGCGAGTTCCGTCGTCTGGGCACAACGCCCGGCCGGGCTGCGGTAGAGCGCATGACCGCCCAGCGGCGCCAGCCGGTCCGCCAGCAGCGCGCCATAGGCCGTGGCCTGGGACTGGCCCAGGTCGGTCAGGACCGAATTGCCTTGGCCCTGGATGCGGCCGGCGCGGTTCCATTCGGTCTGGCCATGGCGAATCAGAATGATCTCGGGGAATGCGGTAGACGAAGAAGGCATGAGGCGGTCTCGCGGCTTGGTCGGTTTGCGGATGGCGGCACGGGGGCCGGGCGGGGTGCCGCGCGGCGGTTCGCCCGGCAGGTGAGAAAACCCTCATATCAGGAAACCGTGACGCTGCCGAGACAGCCTTGATTTCTGATCCCTTGCCGCCGAAACTCGCGGTCCCCATGTAAGGGGCCGCTCTTCGAAACGCCGGCGACCAGACCGGCGGATGGGATCGGCCCGAGGGATCGGCACCGCCCGGTTGGGATAAGCCCCGGCGCGGTATGGGAGATGAAAGGCGTGAGCCAGAACGACGAACTGACCGGCAAGGCGGGACGCAATCCCCTGGACGCCACCTATCCGGACGGCGTGGGCGAACTCGTCATCGCACCGAACCCGGACGATCCTCGATTGACGGAGAAAGTCCCCGGCATCGACCAAAACGGATCGCCGGTGATCGCGTCTGTGACCGTCGAACGGCCTCTGACCCTGTTCCTCAACGGACGCGAGATCGTCACCATGATGACGATCTGCGATTACCCGGAATATCTCGCCGTCGGTTATCTGGTGAACCAGAACATGCTGCGCCCCGACGACGTGGTCACGGGGATCGAATTCGACGAAGACCTGGAAGTCGTCGTTGTGCGGACCGAGCGGGAAACGAACTTCGAGGAAAAGCTGAAGAAGAAGACCCTGACCTCGGGCTGTGCCCAGGGCACGGTGTTCGGCGACGTCATGGAGAAATTCGAGCAGGTCGCTCTCGCCCGTGACGCGGTGATCAAGACCTCCTGGCTGTTCGATCTGATCAAGAAGATCAACACGGCGCCGAGCCTCTATCTGGAGGCGGGCGCCATTCACGGCTGCGTGCTGTGCCAAGGCGACCGGCCGCTGCTGTATATGGAAGACGTCGGCCGCCATAACGCCGTCGACAAGATCGCCGGTTTCATGTTCCTGCACGGCTGGTCCGGGCGGAACAAAATCTTCTACACCACCGGGCGGCTGACCTCGGAAATGGTCATCAAGACGGTGCAGATGGAAATCCCGGTCCTGGTCTCGCGCTCGGGCTTCACGGCTTGGGGTGTCGATCTTGCCAAGCAGGTCGGCCTGACCCTGATCGGGCGGGCCAAGGGGCGGCGTTTCATCGCGCTTGCCGGGGAAGACCGGATCGAATTCGATGCCGCCCACGACGATGCGGCGGACGAGCCCATCGAACTGCGCCGCAAGGGCAGCCGATGACGGCCTCAGGCGTGGTGGGGGTGTTGCTGGCGGGCGGCCTGGCCCGGCGCATGGGCGGCGGGGACAAGCCGCTCCGGACCCTGGGCGGCAAACCGATCCTGGACCGCGTCGTGGCCCGTGCGCGGCCGCAGGTCGCGGACCTACTTCTCAACGTCAACGGCGATCCGGCACGGTTCGAAGGGTACGGCCTGCCCATGGCGGGCGACGTGATCGACGGGCACGCGGGACCGCTGGCCGGTATCCTGACCGGCATGGAATGGGCCCGTGCCGAACATCCGGGAATCGAATGGATCGTGTCCTTTGCGACGGACGCGCCGTTCCTGCCGGGCGATCTGGTGGCAAAGCTGCGGGCAGCGGCGGAAAATGAAGACGCCGAGATCGCCTGCGCCATGTCGGGCGGGCGGACCCATCCGGTCTTCGCCCTTTGGCCGGTCTCCTTGGCCGCTGACCTGCGCGCCGCCATGACCGGCGAGGACATGCGCAAGATCGACGCCTGGACGGAACGCTACCGCATCGTTCACGTGGACTTCCCGACCGATCCCGTCGATCCCTTCTTCAACATCAATAAACCGGACAATCTGGCAGAGGCGGAGCGCCTGCTGGCCGACCAAGACGCGGCGGAGGCCGGGGTATGAACCGGCGCCAGGTCATTCCCGTCGGCGTCATCATCGAACGTCGCGAAATCGACAACCCCTGGCAGGATCATTCCTTCCGCCCGGTCGCCGTCGTGCCCGGCATGCCCGCGATGGAGGAAGGCGCCGACTGGCGCCTGATCCGCGAGGGCGAAGGTTGGGTCCATTTCCACGCGGCGACGTTTGAGTTGGAACTCTTTCCCGGCGAGACCGAGGGCTACAAGACCAACCTCAGCAATTTCCAGCCCCATGTTTACGTCGTCATCGCGCCCGGCGAGGAAGCCGACGATCCCGAAGTCGTGCCGACGCTGGTGACCGCCTGCCCCTACGAGGCGGAAAGCTACATGGAAGATTCGGAAATGATCGTCGAAGGCGTGCCCATGCCCGAAGAACTGGCCGCCTGGATCGGTGCCTTCGTCGAGACCTTCCACAAGGAAGAGACCTTCAAGAAACGCAAGAATAAGAAGGCATACGACCCGCGCAAGGGCGACCTGCGGCCACGACCCCTGGTCGAGGACCGGGAAGAGGAAGACGGATGAGTGCCAACGACGACAACCGCCTGGGCCGTTGGTCGCGCCTGAAACGCAAGCGGGCGCGGGGCGAGGACGTCGACGAGCCCGAAGTGTCCGGGAAGGAAACCGCCGTCGCCGACGAGGGGAGCGGATCGCGCCGCGGGGCCGCGGCGCCGGTCGCGGGCAAGCCCTATCTGCCGCCGCTTGCC
>NZRL01000181.1 GCA_002696205.1 Rhodospirillaceae bacterium
CGCGCCGCCGCTCCTCGTGCCGTACCGCGCCGTCGGCCTGGGCGCCAACGACGGCCTGCGCGGCCTCGACCCGGCGGCGACCTTCGACAACCTGGACGCCATCATCGCCAAGGCCAAGGCGGCGGGGGTTCAGGTTTTGCTGACCGGCATGCTGGCCCCGCCCAACCTGGGCCAGGAATACGCCGACGATTTCAACGCGGTCTTTCCGCGCCTCGCGGAAAAGCACGACGTTCTGTTCTATCCGTTCTTCCTGGCGGGCGTCGCGGCCAAGCCGGAATTGAACCAGGACGACGGCATTCATCCCAATGCCGAAGGCGTCAAGGTGATCGTCGACCGCATCATGCCTTACGTCCTGGATCTGTTGGCCCGGGCGGGCCAGGCGGCGGGGAAATCATGACCGGTGAATTTCGGCATGCCCATGCGGGCGGCGGCGACTGGGCGGCGATCGCCCGCGACTGCGCCCGCCAGTTGGAACCCATTCCCGACGGCGCAAATCTCGGCTTTCTTTATGTGACCGACGCCCTGGCCGAGGACATGGCCTCGATCCTGACCTTCCTGCGCCAGACGTCGGGGGTCGAGGAATGGGTCGGCACGGTCGGCATGGGCATCTGCGGCGGGGCGCAGGAATATCACGACGAGCCGGCGGCGGCCGTCCTGATCGGCGCCTTCCCTGAAAATGCGTTTCGTGTCTTCCCCGTCGTGCGCGGCGACCTGGGGGACCTTCCCGCCGCCGTTCGCGGTTGGGCCGATGAAACCGATGCCCCCTTTGCCGTCGTTCATGGCGATCCCTACAACCACCGCCTGCCGGAAATCCTGGATGAAATGGCGGGCGGGCTGTCATCGTTTCTGGTCGGCGGCCTGACGGCGGCCCAGGGCAGCGCCGGGGCGCAGGTCGCGGGCACGGTGATGAAGGGCGGGGTTTCGGGCGTGCTGTTCGGGCCCGAGGTCCAGGTCGCGACGGGGCTCAGCCAGGGCTGTACCCCGGTGGCCGAGCCGCGCCAGATCACGGAAGCCGAAGACAACATCATCATGTCGATCGACGGCGAACGCGCACTCGACGTCATGAAGAACGACATCGGCGAATTACTGGCGCGCAATCTGGAACGGGTCGCGGGATACATCCATGCCGCCTTTCCGGTCCCCGGGTCGGACACGCGCGACTACCTCGTGCGCTCATTGGTCGGGATCGACGTGGAACGCGGCTGGGTCGCCGTCGGCGGGGCGGTCGAGGCCGGCGACCGGGTGATGTTCGTGCGCCGCGATCCGATTTCCGCCGAACAGGACCTGGCCGACATGGTCAACGGTCTGAAGGCGCGCCTGCCGTCGGAGCCGAAGGGCGGGTTGTATTTTTCCTGCGTCGCGCGCGGCCCGCATATGTTCGGCGCGCCGGGTAAGGAAATGGCGCTGATCATGGAACGCCTGGGCGACATTCCGTTGGTCGGCTTCTACGGCAACGGCGAAATTTCAAACGCGCGGCTCTACGGCTACACCGGCGTGCTGGCCTTGTTCCTGTAGCCGGACCGAAAAGGGGGGATCGATGGAATACCGCAAGCTTGGCCGCACGGGCATCAGCGTCAGCCGCATCTGCCTGGGCACCATGACCTACGGTGCACAGAACTCCGAGGCCGAAGGTCATGCCCAGATGGATATGGCGTTCGATCACGGGGTCAACTTCCTGGATACGGCGGAGATGTATTCCTTTCCCCGCAATCCGGAGACCCAAGGCAACAGCGAGCGCGCCGTCGGCTCCTGGATGAAGACGCGGGGCAACCGGGACAAGGTCATCGTCGCGACCAAGATCACCGGCCCGGGATCCGACCTCACCCATATCCGGGGCGGCGACCTCAAGTTCGGGCGCAAGCAAATCCGCGACGCGGTGGAGAACAGCCTCCAGCGCCTGCAGACCGATTACATCGATCTCTATCAGACCCATTGGCCGGAGCGGCCGTCGAACTTCTTCGGCAAGCTCGGCTACAAGCACCGCGACCGTGACTTCACACCGTTCGAGGAAACGTTGGCCGCCCTCCAGGAACTGGTCGGCGAGGGCAAGATCCGCGCGGCGGGCGTGTCCAACGAAACGCCCTGGGGCTTATCCAAGATGCTGGCCATGGCCGAGGCCGATCCCAAGCTGATCCGCATGGCCTCGATCCAGAACCCCTATAACCTTTTGAACCGGACGTTCGAGGTCGGCCTGGCCGAGCTGGCGATCCGCGAGGATTGCGGATTGCTGGCCTATTCGCCGCTCGGTTTCGGGGCGCTGACCGGCAAGTACCTGGACGGCCCGCCGCCGGAAGGATCGCGCATGGCGCTGTTCCCCACGTTCCAGCGGCACTTCAAACCGAACGGCGTGAAGGCCACGCGGGCCTACGTCGATTTGGCGAATCGGCACGGGATCGACCCCGCCGTGATGGCGCTCGCCTTCGTCAACGCGCAGCCTTTCCTGACCTCGAACATCATCGGCGCCACAACCCTGACACAGTTGGAAACCAACCTTTCCGCGGAACAGACGGTGTTGTCCGATGAGGTGCTCGAGGAGATCGAGCGTATTCATCTGGACAATCCGAACCCCGCGCCATAGAAGCGAGGGAGGGAACGGCGTCGTCTGTTCCGGGAGCCAACAGTCAGGAGGGCACGTCATGCGCCTTTTCGTCGGACTGGACCTACCCGAGGACCTGCGCCTAACCCTGGGCATGCTGCGAGACGGCATCAACGGGGCGCGTTGGGTCACGCCCGCCAACTTCCACATCACATTGCGTTTCATCGGGGAGTGCGATCGCCATCAGGCCGCCGACCTGGACGATGCCTTGGCCGATATCGAGGCCCCGGCCTTCGACCTGGCGTTTGACGGGGTCGGCAGTTTCGCATCGCGCGGCCGCCTGCGCGCGGTCTGGGCGGGCCTGGAATCCTCGGGCGCCTTGCAACACCTGCACGACAAGGTCGAACGCGCGACGGTCCGCGCCGGCTTTGCCGAGGAACAGCGCAAGTTCAAACCGCATGTCACCCTGTCGCGGTTCAAAGGCACGCCCGAGTTCGCGGCCCAGCGCTTCCTGGAAGACCACGCCGGTTTCACGACACAGCCGTTCACGGTTGATCGCTTCGTGCTGTTCGAAAGCACGCTCGGCGGCGAAGGGGCGCATTACACGCCGGTCGCCAAATATCCCCTGGGGACCTTCGATTACGACGAGGATTTCTTCGGAGACCTGGCCGCCGATTATCCCGAATACGCCGACCAGGACGCCTGAGGCGTCCTCGTTTCCGCACGGTCGGGCTCCGGGGATCAGGTCCCGGCGATCAGGCCTCAGCGATCAGGTCAGGGAGGCGCGCCATGTCGTCGAACACCAATTCGGCGCCTGCGGCCATCAGGCCCGTGGCGTAGTCCGGCATGTCGCGGGCGTGCGAGGCGCCGGCGAAGCCCAGCACCCGCATCCCCGCCCGCTTGGCCGCCGTCACCCCGGCGGTCGAATCCTCGATCACCAGGCAATCGTCCGGCGACCGGTTCATGGCGTTGGCGGCGTATAGGAACAGGTCGGGGGCGGGCTTGCCCTGTTTGACCATGCCGGCGGAAAACAGGTGCGGCTTGAAATAGGGCAGCAGGCCGGAAATCCCCAGCGTCGTTTCCATCTTCACGATCGGCCCCGACGACGCGACGCAGCGGTCGTGGCGCAATTCGCGGACGACCTCCAGCACGCCGGGCATGGGCTTCAACTCGCGCTTGAAGGCTTCGACGTCCTTGATCTTCAGGGCGTCGATGAAATCGTCCGGCAGGTCGACGCCTTCGCCGCGCACGAAATTGACGATGTCGGTCATCCATTTGCCGGTGAACCGTTCGCGGCATTGCTTGGCCGTCACCGGATAGCCGTGCGCCGACAGATGGCCCGCAAGAACGCGCGAGGCGATCATTTCGCTGTCCACCAGGACGCCGTCGCAATCGAATATGAGAAGCATGGGATGCCCGTCGTTGGGAAGGAATGGGGCCGCAGGTGTAGGGGCCAGACCGGGGGTTGTAAAGAGGCCGCTGCGTCAGGTCGCCAGATCGGTCTTGCGGATATGATCGAGCAGCCCCTTGGACGCGGCCTCGATCATGTCGAGCACGTCGTCGAAGCCCTGGTCGCCGCCGTAATAGGGATCGGGGACTTCCGTCTCGCCCAAATGCGGCGCGAAGGAAAGGAACATGTGAAGGCGATCTTCGGCGCCCTTCGGCGCGATGGCCGAAAGGTCGGCGTAATTGCGCCGGTCCATGGCGAGGACGTAGTCGAAATCGCGGAAGTCGCGGGCGGCGGATTTGCGCCCGCGCAGGTCGGAGATATCGATGCCGCGCCGCTGGGCGGCTTCTTGCGCGCGGGGGTCCGGCGCCTCGCCGATGTGCCAGCCGCTGGTGCCCGAGGAATCCGTCGTGATGACGTCGCTCAACCCTTCGTCCCGGACGAGTTTTCGGAATACGCCTTCGGCGCTGGGCGAGCGGCAGATGTTGCCAAGACAGACGAACACGACGTTGACCAAGGGGCGGGCCTCTTTCTAAATGGGGCGGATGGCGTGCGACGAAGATAACGGCGGCGGAGAGGGCCAACAACCATGAGCGTTTCGGATGAGGCCAAGGACGGGCCGGGAATCGTCGTCCTGACCGGGGCGGGGATTTCCAAGGAATCGGGTCTCGCGACCTTTCGCGACGCCGACGGCATCTGGGCCAAACACCGGATCGAGGACGTCGCCACGCCCGAGGCCTATGCCCGCGATCCCGAACGGGTGCTGGAATTCTACAACGCCCGGCGCCGGGGGGCGGTTTCCGACAACGTCACGCCGAACGCCGCGCATCGCGCCCTGGCGCGCCTGGAATCCGAATGGCCGGGCCCGGTCACGGTGGTAACGCAGAACATCGACGACCTGCACGAACGCGCGGGCACGCGGAATCTGATTCATATGCATGGTGAGTTGCTGAAGGCGCGCTGCACGGCTTGCTCGGATGTCCACGATTGGCGCGGCGACATCACGCTGGCCGATGCGTGCTCGACCTGCGGGGCGCTCGGCACGCTGCGCCCCAACGTCGTCTGGTTCGGGGAAATGCCGATGCAGATGGACGAGATCGGGGAGGTGCTGGCGGAATGCGCCCTGTTCGTTTCCATCGGCACGTCGGGCAACGTCTATCCGGCGGCCGGGTTCGTTCAGCAGGTGCGGATGTTCGGGCGCGCAAAAACGGTCGAATTGAACCTGGAACCCAGCGAGGGGGCCACGATGTTCGCGTCGTCGATCTACGGCCCCGCGACCGAAATCGTGCCGGCCTTCATCGACGATCTGCTGACGGCGGGACCCGGCGGGCTGACTTCCTAGGTTTCGCCCACCAGGCGCACGCCGTCGAAGTCTTCCAGGTTCTCGGCCTCGATGATCTGGTGCAGAATCTTGCTGTAGGTCTTGGGGATTTCCGAATACTGCGTCAGACGCGTCGCCAGATGACGGGAATCCGGGTCGCGGCCGTCATCCCGCATCTGGGCGCGGGCCCGGCGGAAATCCTTATAGGCCGCATGGGTGTTCAGGTTCAGCATGTAGTAACCGACGCCTTCACTGAGGCTCTGATACTTCACGACCTTGAACCCTTCGGCCTTTTCCGGCTCCAGGCCCGGGGTGTCGGGATCGTAGGTCCGCACCCCGAACAGGTTGTTGCCTTCGCGGGCGAAGCGCGAGGTGCCCCAGCCGCTTTCCAAGGCCGCCTGGGCCAGGACCATGGAGGCGGGAATGACGTCGACCCGGCGGCGCAGGGTTTCCAGGTCGCCGGGCTTCACCTTGTATTTCTCCCAGATGTATTCGGGCACATCCTCGGCGTCGTCGGTGATATGCCGGCGTTCGTCGCGGATGCGGGCGTTCTCGCGGGCGACCAGCGGCAGCGCGATCTTGAGGAACGCCTGTTTCTTGGCGCCGGGTTCCAGGGCGTCCAGGTCCGTCACGATCGAGGCGGCGAAGGCGGGCGGCACCAGGCCGGTGGAGCGGACCTTGTCCAACGATACCGCGTGCAGCGGGTCGTGGCGGCGGGCCGCCAACAGGGCGTTCTGTTCATAGGCCCCCCCGCGCGCGCCGCGGTCGCGCCCGTCGAACACGACGCCGCAGGCCGCCATGGCCATGGCGGCAAGCAGGGTCGTGGCCATGGCCCAGCGCATCGGGCTCATCCGTCGGGTCCAGATGGACGCGGCCATCTGTTGAAACTGTTCTCGCATTTTGATCATGATCCTGTGGGGCTATAGATGGGCCCATGGCCGGGCGTTGCAAGTGAATATCCGGCGGGCCATCTTATTCGCTGGCCCTGTGTGACGCCGAAATTGCGCTGGATAAGGGCGAAAATAAGACCATTTCCGGGCAGGAGACGGGAGGAAATCCACCGCCGTGAACGATTTGCCGCAATTGCTGGACGACGTCCGGTCCTGCCGGACCTGCGCCGATCATTTGCCGCTCGGCCCCCGGCCGGTCGTCCGCATGGCGCCGACGGCACGTCTTCTGATCATCGGCCAGGCGCCGGGGACCAAGGTCCATGCCTCGGGCGTGCCCTGGGACGATCCGTCGGGGGCGCGGCTGCGCGATTGGCTGGCGCTCGGAAACGACGTGTTCTACGACGAAACCCGCGTCGCCATCATGCCCATGGGGTTCTGTTATCCGGGCCGCGATCCGCGCGGCGGCGACAATCCGCCGCGCCCGGAATGCGCGCCGCGATGGCATGATGCCTTGCGCGCCTGCCTGCCGGATATCCGCCTGACCTTGCTGGTCGGCAGTTACGCCCAGAAACATCACTTGGGCCCGCGTGCACGGCGGACGATGACGGAAACCGTCGCCCATTGGCATGATTACGCACCCGAAATCATCCCGACGCCGCATCCCAGCTGGCGCACCACCCATTGGATGAAGAAGAACCCCTGGTTCGAACGGGACCTTGTCCCCGAATTGCGCCGCGCCGTGGCCGGGGCCCTGGCCTGACCGGCATGGTTCGGCTGGGCCATCGTCCCGGCCCGCCCTTGACGGCGGCGGCGGTCTGCGCGATTCTTCGGCCATAAGCTCATTGACTTGAGCTTGTTTCGCGGGGCGAGGGCTTCGCGGATAAACCGGGGACGGATGGGACGGACTCCCTTGGAACTGATTGCCGCGTCGGACATTCTGCGCCGCCTGGAATTCGACAATCCCTGGTGGGCGTTTCGCTCGGGCACGCGGGTACGATTCCGCCACCCGCCACAGCGCGGTTTCGCCCGCGATTTCGCCGCCGCCGCCTTGAATGCGGATCTCTCGGTGCCTCTGATCGCCTGCGGCCCGCCGGCGGCGGGCAAGACCATCGTCCTGCGCCAGACATTGGCCGCCGTGGTCCGCGCCGGGGTCTCGCCCATGCGGATCGCCTATCTTTCGCTGGCCGCGCCGGTTTATGCGGGCGAGGATCTGGCGGCGCTGGCCGACCGTTTCCTCGACCGGTTCGCATATGGGCGGGATGAGAAGGTCTTCATTTTCATCGATGATCTGGATTACGCGGAAGACGGTGCCGCCCAGTTGGCGGCGCTGCAGAAACGCCTGCCGAATGCGCGGCTGATCGCGGCATTGTCGTCTTCCGCCCCGCGCCTGACGCCGGGCCGCGCCGACCTGGAATGGGGCGAGGGCGATGGCGGCGCGGTCGAGGTGCGCATTTTGCCGCCCCTCAGTTTCGCCGAATTCATGGGCTTCCGCCGCACCGACGCGGCCTTGGGCGGCATCCTGCCCGAGGCCGGGGCATCGATCGACCTGGGTGCGGAGAAGCTTGCCGCGCTGAACGCCGAATTCGCGCGTTACATCTCCTTCGGCGGGTTCCCGTCCGGCATCGCCGCCAAGCGCGAGGACGAAGCGCCCCCGGCCCTGGTTCGCGACGCCCTGCTGCACGATGTTCTGCATCGGGATTTGGCGGCCTTCGCCGGAGTCTACGAGCCCCGCGAACTGGGCCGTCTGTTCGCCGTTCTGGCCCGCAACACGGGCGGCGAGGCGGCGATCGAGGATCTCGCCAAGGCGGCGGGTGTTGCCAAGAACACGCTGCGCAAGTATCTCGATTTCCTGGAGAACGCCTTTCTGATCCGGCGGGTTCCCCGGCTCAACCGGGACGGCCGGCCCTTTCAGCGCCAGGTTCTGTTCAAGGTCTATCTGACTTCGCCGACCCTCTACACGGCGCTGTTCGGTCCGGTCGCGCCGGACGCGCCGGAATACGGACGCCTGGTGGAAACGGCGGTGGTCGCGCAAAGCCTGGCGACCGGCACGGCGGACCGGCTGGCCTACGCCAGTTGGAAAGGCGGGATGGTCGATCTGATCCTGTTGGACCGGCCCGGCGGAAAGCCGCAGCATCTGTTCCAGATGGATTGGGATGGTGCAGTCACCGCGTCAGAAAACGGTCCTGACACCATGGTCAATTTCGCCGTGCGCACCAATCCGGACGCGCAGATGACCATGCTGACGAAGGATCGGGGCGGTCCCGCATTGCGCGGCGGGAAAGACCTGACCCTGGTGCCGGCGGCGGTTCATGCCTTCTGGCTGGGCCGGCGCAAGGGCTGAGCGGCCTCTCCCTTAAAATCAAGAACGATGCGGTTATTCGGCGGCGGCGCTGCCGCTGGGCGCCGACCCGGCCTCGGCGATCAACCAGTCGCGAAAGGCCATGACCGAGGCGTCGTTGCGGTGGTCGGGCCGCGTCACGAAATAGCATCCTTCGCCGCGTAACAGGTCGCGCCGGAACGGGGCGGCCAGGCGGCCCGACGCCAGGGCGTCGCTGACCTGGACCTCGCGGGTGATGGCAATGCCCAGGCCCGCCTCGGCGGCGTCGATGGCCATGGTCGTCAGGTCGAAGGTCTGGCCATGGGCGGGGTCGACGGTCGATTTCGCAACCCCGGCGGCGCCCAGCCAACGCGCCCAATCGCCGCGCCGGTGATAGGTATGCAGCAGGGTCTGTCCGGCCAGGTCCTCCGGCTTCTTCAGCGCCCCCTTGCCCTTCAGCAGCTTCGGATGACAGACGGGAAAGACATCTTCCATGAACAGCAAATCCGCCGTCATGCCCGGCCATTCGCCGGAGCCGAACAGGATCGCCGCGTAGACGTCGTCGCGGGCGAAATCGATGGGCCGGGCCGAGGTCGCAATATGCACGGCGACGCCCGGGTTGAGGGCCTGGAACTTGCCCAGGCGCGGCACCAGCCAGCGGATCGCGAAGGTCGGCGTGACGTTGATGTGCAGTTCGCGCGCCGCCGCCCGGCGGCCGATGGCGCGGCAGGCCAGATTGATCTGACCGAAGGCGTCGCCCAATTGCTGGGCCAGGCGTTCGCCCTCCGGCGTCAGGCGGCGGATGCCGTGTTCGGTCAGGAACAGGGGCAGGCCCAGCCAGTCTTCCAGGTTCTTGACCTGATGTCCGACCGCCGAGGCGGTGACGCACAATTCCTCGGCCGCGCGGGCCAGAGTGCCCAGGCGGGCCGTGACCTCGAAGGCGCGAAGGGCGTTGAGCGGCGGAATGGGATGGGCCAAGGCCGGAGAAATCCTCAAATAGGACGGAATTAAGCTCGATTGCCGATGGGGCGACGGGCCCTACAATACCCTTAAGAGCCCAGGAAGAAAACGGGCCGAATGAACAGTAGAAAATCTAGGGACGAAACGTACAAGGACCGCTTCACCATGACCATGATAGTCGAACGCCTCGGCGACAGCTTCGCCGCGCGCGTGACCGGCCTCGATGCCGGTACCCTCAGCAATGCCCAGGCCGCCGATCTGCATCAGGCCTACCTCGACCACAAAGTGCTGATCATCGAAGGCCAGGACATGTCCGTCGCCCAGTTCGATGCCTTCGGTACCCTGTTCGGCGAGACGGTCGAACATCCGGTGAAGAACTTCCAGCATCCGGACAATCCCAAGGTCATGCTGCTGTCCAATTCGACGCGCCACGGCAAGCCCCTGGGCGTCAAGGACGCGGGATCGTTCTGGCATTCCGACCGCTCCTATATGGAGCGCACGGCGGATGCGACGATGCTTTATTCCGTGGAAATTCCCGACGACGGGGGCGACACCTATTTCGCCGATTTGGAAGCCGTCTACGACAACCTGCCGGAAAAGCTGCGGGCGCGGATCGACGGTCTGGACTACGTTTCGCAATACCGCTGGACGACCAACCGGGGAGACCCGGAATCGCGTTGGCATTTCATGACCGAGGACGAAATGGCCAACACGCCGCCGGTCGTCCGGCCCATGGTCCGGACCCATCCGGAAACCGGGCGCAAGGGCCTGTTCATCTTTCCCGGTATCTCGGCCGGGGTGCGCGGCATCGTCGGCATGGACGCCATCGAGAGCAGCGATCTGCTGGATGAACTGTTCGACCACATGACTGACGCCCGGTTCCAGTACCGTTTCAAATGGCGCGATCCGGGGACCATCGTCCTATGGGACAACCGATGCGTCATGCACCGGGCGACGACCAAGAACCTGCCGCCGGAGAAGGTGCGCACGCTCTATCGCATTTCGACCCTCGGCAGTGTGCCGTCGTAACCGCGCCGCATCGAAGGAGACGACATCGCGATGAGCAACAAGATCGCCCTGATGGTGGAATTCGGCGTCAAGCCCGAGCGCCGCGCCGAATTCCTGGATCTCATGCGGAGCCACGCCAGGTTGACGTTGGACAGCGAGCCCGGATGCGAGCAATTCGACGTGCTCGACCCCGCCGGGTTCAACAACGGCACCGAAGACGGCAGCGTGTTTCTCTATGAACTCTATACGGACCAGGCCGCCGTCGATGCGCATATGGGCTCGGCCCTGCTCGCATCGACCCGCGGCAGCTACGACGACATGATCACGTCGAAACGTGTCGTCTGGTGCGCCGTGACCTGACCGCTCTCCCAGACTGCCGTTGCCGGACGATCACGGCAATTCCGCCGCACTCCTCCCCCGGACGGCGGGGCCCCGGGCAACGCCGGCCGGGGCGGCGCTTCTTCTTCGGATCGAGACCGGTGCGGGGGATCAGCCGCCGTTGCGCTTCAACGTCATCAGGCGCAGGGCGTTCAACTTGATGAAGCCCTGGGCGTCGCGCTGGTCGTAGACCTGATCTTCCTCGAAGGTCACCAGGGCCTCGTCATACAGGCTGTTCGGCGACTTGCGGCCGGTAATCATCACGTTGCCCTTGTAGAGCTTCATGCGCACCGTGCCGGTGACGCGCTCCGACGCCTTGTCGATGGCGGCCTGCAGCATTTCGCGTTCCGGCGCGAACCAGAACCCGTTGTAGACCAGCTCGGCATAACGCGGCATCAATTCGTCCTTCTGGTGCATGGCCCCCCGGTCGAGGGTGATGCTTTCCATGGCGCGCCGCGCCTGGAACAGGATCGTGCCGCCGGGCGTCTCATAGACGCCGCGCGACTTCATGCCGACGAAGCGGTTTTCGACGATGTCCAGAATGCCGATGCCGTTGGCCCCGCCCAGCTCGTTCAGCTTGGCCAGCAGGGTCGCCGGCGACATCTTCTCGCCGTTGATGGCGACCGGATCGCCTTTCTCGAAATCGATGGTGATTTCGGTCGGCTGATCGGGGGCCGCCATGGGCGTGACCATGCGCGACAGGATCAGGTCGTAATCGGCCTCGGTCCAGGGGTCTTCCAGAACCTTGCCCTCGGACGAGATGTGCAGAAGGTTGGCGTCCTGGGAATAGGGGGCCTCGCCGCGCTTGTCCTTTGGGATCGGGATCTGGTGCTTCTCGGCGTAATCGATCAGCCGCGTGCGGGACGTCAGGTCCCATTCGCGCCAGGGGGCGATGACATGGATGCCCGGATCGCAGGCGTAATAGCCCAGTTCGAACCGCACCTGGTCGTTGCCTTTGCCGGTGGCGCCGTGGGCCACCGCGTCGGCGCCGGTTTCATGGGCGATTTCGATCTGGCGCTTGGCGATCAGCGGCCGGGCGATCGAGGTGCCCAGAAGATAGGTGCCTTCATAAAGCGCGTTGGCGCGGAACATGGGAAAGACATAGTCGCCGACGAATTCCTCGCGCAGGTCCTCGATGAAGATCTTCTTGATGCCCATCATCTCGGCCTTGGCGCGCGCCGGCTCCAATTCCTCGCCCTGGCCCAGGTCGGCGGTGAAGGTCACGACCTCGGCGCCGTAATGGTCCTGCAGCCAGCGCAGGATGACCGAGGTGTCCAGGCCGCCCGAATAGGCGAGCACGACTTTTTTGATGTCTTTCGTCATGGGTATTTTCCCTTATGCGGTCCGGCGTTCGGGCCAACGAGAATGGGGCCCGGCGGAAAGTCGGCGCAGTATAGGGATTTCGCCGACCCCTGCAACAGGCGGCGGATGGGCATCCGCGGCGGCGGGCCGGGCCTTAGAAGTTGTAGAGAACGCTGGCCGAGAAGACGTTGTTGTAGGCGGTATCGGACAGGATATAGAGCTCCCATTCGCCGCGCAGGCTGATCCGGTCGGAGAACCGGTAATCGGTGCCCAGGCCCAGGATCGCGCCGGTGCCGGTTTCTTCCTGTCGTTGGATCGAGGCGGCGTCATCCGCGCTTTCCCACCAATAGGTCAGGCCCACACGGGCAAAGGGCAGCCAGTCGTTGCCGAGCGGCATGCCCAGTAGGCCACTGACCGAAAATCCATAGAACTGACTTTCCGCCGAATTGCCGTTGCCGAAGGTCTCGTCGAATCCGCCGATCTTGCCCAGGGACATTTCCACCGCCGCGAACTCCGTCGGGCGGTACCCGCCGACGATTTTCCAATGGAAAAGATCTTCGTCCAGGGTCGTGTTCCGGTAGTCGGATTCGTAATCGAACATGCCCATGCCCAGACCGAACCCGGCATAGAACTTCCGCTGCTGGAAATATTCCCGGTCCTGTTCGCCGATGACCGCCAGGGTGGGTTGGTCGGATGCCGTCCGGTCGCGTTGTTCCTGCTGTTGGCGGGCGTATCGGTCGGCGGGTGTCTCCTGGGATGTGCGGCCTTCGGCGGGCGGTGCCCAGGACGACGCGGCGCGTGGCGCGCGCGTGGCGGGACTGCCGTAGCGCGGATCGGTCGGGTTGATCACCGCCGGTGCGGGCGCCGCGCGGTAGGGCCGGTACGCGGGCGGTGCGCTCGCCGGTTCGGCGGCGGCGGGCTGCCCGCGTGTCGGCAGGGGCGCGGGGCCGGGGATGCGGTCTTGCGTATCCTGCGCCGAATAGGCCCGGGCCGTGGCGGACGGCGGCGGTTCGGGCGGATTGACGGTGCTGGGCGGCGGAGCGCCGGGCGGGACCCTGCGCACGTTGGGGTTGACGCCTTCACGCATCAGCCAATCGTTGATCGACAGGCCGCTTTGCGCCAGTTCGACGGGCCGCGCGCGGTCGGCCGCCGTCCCGCCGTCGAACAGCATGCGGGCGCCGTTCGATGCCGCGACCTCGAAATCCCGGGTCGGGCGTTTGCCTGTCTTTGCCGATTTGACGGTGGCGGGCGGCGCTTTCACGCC
>NZRL01000182.1 GCA_002696205.1 Rhodospirillaceae bacterium
CCCTGCCGCTGCGCATGCGCGAGCATTGCCGCAACGCCGAGACGGTCGCCAAGCATCTGGAGGCCCATCCCAAGGTCGGCAAGGTGATCTTCGCCGGTCTGGAAAAGGACGCCGCCATCAAGGCCCGGAACGAGGCCCATATGGCCGGCGGCTGGGGCGGTCTTGTCGGCTTCGAGCTTAAGGGTGGGGCCGAAGCAGGCATGGCCTTCATCAACGGCCTGAAACTGCTGTATCACGTCGCCAATATCGGCGATGCGCGGTCGCTGGCCATCCATCCCTGGTCGACCACGCACCAGCAGCTCAGCGACGAGGAAAAGAACGCCGCCGGCGTCACCGAAAGCTACGTCCGCCTGTCCATCGGGATCGAGCATATCGACGACATCCTGGAAGACCTGGATCAGGCGCTCGCCGCCGCGGGCTGACCGCCCGTCCCGAATTGTCCGGAGACATACCGCCGCTTGCCTGGACCGGGCAGGCGGCGTAGTCTCCGGGCGGATCGGCGGCAGCCGCTGCGGCGCCCGCCGCCGTCCAGGAATTCATTCGTCACGCCCCGAAAACAAGGACCTCGATCATGGCCTTCTTCGCCGACCGGCTTTCCGCCGTCAAACCGTCGCCCACCATCGCCGTCACCCAGAAGGCCAACGACCTGAAGGCCGAGGGCAAGGACGTCATCGGCCTGGGTGCGGGCGAGCCGGATTTCGATACCCCGCCACATATCATCGAAGCCGCCAAGAAGGCCCTGGACGCGGGCATGACGCGCTATACCTCGGTCAACGGCATCCCGGAACTGCAGGATGCGATCATCGGCAAGTTCAAACGCGACCACGGCCTGGATTACGCGCGCGACCAGATCCATGTGTCCTGCGGCGGCAAGCCGGTGATCTTCAACGCCATGCTGGCGACCGTGAACCCCGGCGACGAAATCATCGTCCCGGCCCCCTATTGGGTGTCCTACGCCGATATCCCGCTGATCTTCGGCGGCGTGGTCAAGGTCGTGCAATGCGGCGCCGACAACGGGTTCAAGATGACGCCGGAACAGTTGGAAGAAGCCATCACGCCGAAGACCAAGTGGCTGATCTTCAACTCGCCGTCGAACCCGACCGGCGGCGCCTATACGGAAGCCGAGATCAAGGCCCTGGCCGAGGTGCTGTTGAAGCACCCGCATGTCTGGATCTTCTCCGACGATATTTATGAAAAGCTGGTCTACGACGGCTTCAAGTTCACCACCATGGCCCAGGTCGAACCCAAACTTTACGACCGCACGGTGACCATGAACGGCATGTCCAAGGCCTATTGCATGACCGGCTGGCGCGTCGGCTATTGCGGGGCGCCGAAGGAATTGGTGAAGGCCATGTCGATGGTTCAGTCCCAGGGCATCACCCATACGGCGGCCGTGTCCCAGGCCGCCGCCGTCGCCGCCCTGAACGGTCCGCAGGATTTCATCGAAGCCAACAACAAGATCTTCAAGGAACGCCGCGACCTGGTCGTCAGCATGCTGAACCAGGCCAACGGGCTCAGCTGCGGCACGCCGGAGGGTGCCTTCTACGTCTACCCCAGCTGCGAAGGCACCATCGGCAAGAAAACGCCCGACGGCAAGGTGATCCAGAACGACGAAGACTTCGTCACCTATATCCTGGAATCCGAAGGCGTCGCGGCCGTGCAGGGAGCGGCCTTCGGCCTGGAGCCCTATTTCCGGATTTCCTACGCCACGGCAACCGACGTTCTGGAAGACGCCTGCCAGCGCATTCAGCGGGCCTGCGCCAACCTGAGCTGACGCCGGGACCGTGACGGCCGGGCGGCCACATTCTTCGATCTCCCGCCTGACGGCGGCGCTGCTGACGGCGGCGGTTTTAATGACCGCCGCCGCGCCCGCCCGCGCCGGCTTGGCCGAGGCCCAGGCCGCCTATAACGCGGGCGACTTTCCCGCCGCTTTCAAGGAACTGACCCCCGCCGCCGAAGCGGGCGACGCCGAGGCCCAGGCCCTGATCGCCGGGATGTACGCGCGCGGCCAGGGCACGGAGGCCGATCTGAACGCCGCCGCCGATTGGTACGGGCGGGCCGCCGATCAGGGGCATTTGTACGCGACGACCATGCTCGGCTGGTTCTACATGCGTGGGATGGGGGTCGAACAGGACGCGGTGAAGGGCTACCGGCTGTTGTCGCGGGCCGCGGCGCGGGGCCAACCCCGGGCCCAGGAAATGAAGCAGGCCGTCGCGGTCAAGGCATTGGACGGTCTGGACGATCTGGTCGCGGCGGAGGCCAAGGCCCAATCCATCGACGAAGCGACGGCTTATTTCCGGATCGGCGGTTCGTTCGCCCGGGGCCATGGGGTGCCGCGCCTGCCGGAGGTGGCCGCCGCCGCCTTCCGCCGCGCCGCGGACCGGGGGCATGGTGCGGCGCAATTCGAAATCGCCCGCAGGCTGGACCAGGGGGATGGCATCGAAGCCGACCCCAAGGCCGCCTTTGCCTGGTATAAGAAAGCCGCCGATCAGGGCCATGCGGATGCCCTGGCGATGGTCGGACGTGCCTATCTGGACGGCCGGGGGACCGGGCCCAGCCGGGGCCAGGGCATGGTCGCCATCACCCGCGCCAAGGCGTTGGGATCGGAAATCGCGCAACAGATATTGGACGACATGGCCAAATGACCACGATCACGAACGCCACGGCGGAATTGCTTCGCCTGCCCCTGGACCGGCCGGTCGGCGGCTCCGGCGTCGCGCAGATCGACGTGCTTGCGGTCGACCTGACCGACGGCGACGGCGCCACGGGGACGGGGTTCAGTTATTGCATCGGCGGCGGCTCGGCTGTCGTCCTGGCCGCCGCGCGGGACCTTCTGGAACCGCGGGTCCGGGGACAGCGCGCCGATACGCCGGAAGCGCTTTGGCGGCACATGGCGGCGGCGCTCAACCGGATCGGCCGGGGGGCGCATAACCTGGCCATGGCGGCGATTGATGTCGCGGCCTGGGACCTGCACGCGAAGCGGCTGAATGTCCCGATGGGCATCGCCATGGGCGGGGCCGCGCGGACGATGCCGGTCTATGGCTCCGGCGGCTACCGGCCCGATCATGGGCCGGAGGAAACCCGCGACATCGCCCTTGCCCAAGTCGAACAGGGATTCGCCGGGGTCAAGCCGAGGCTGGCGGGCGACGGCGCGGATGCGGCGAAGCTCGCCGCCGTGCGGGTCGCGATCCCCGACAGGGTGCGCCTGATGGCCGACGTGAACGAGAAATGCGACCTGGCAGGCGCCATGAGCCTGCTGTCGGCCTGCGCCGATGTGGGCTGTCTCTGGCTGGAGGAACCGATGCCGGCGGCGGACACGGCGGCCTATGCCCGCCTGGCCGCGACGGCCACGGGGACGGCCGTTGCGACGGGCGAACACCTTCAGGGCATGGCCGAGATCATGCCCTACCTCACGGCGGGCGGCCTGCATATCCTGCAGCCGGATCTTGCGATGATGGGCGGGATGACGCCCTGCCTGGCGGCGGCGCGCACGGCGGAGAGTTTCGGCATTTCGGTGGCACCGCATTTCCTGCCGTCGCTGTTCATCCACCTGGCATCGGCCCAGCCGAACGTGACCTGGCTGGAGGATTTCCCCCTGCTGGAGCCGCTGTTCGACATTCAGGCGAAAACGGTGAACGGCGCAATGACGATGCCCGACGCGCCCGGCCACGGCATGGCCTGGGCCGAAGGCGTGCGGGCCCGCTGCCGGCTGGACCAGTAATCGAAAAGAGAGACTAGACCGCTTCCTCGTCGGGCACGTCGACATCGACGGGCACGCCCGGCTGTGCCTTGGAGGCGCGGATCGACAGCGCCGATTTGACATGGCTGACGTTGGGCGCCGCGGTCAGCTTGGTCGTCAGGAAATCCTGATAGGCGTCCCAATCGGCGGCCACGACCTTCAACAGGAAATCCGTCTCGCCCGCCAGCATGTGGCATTCCCGCACCTGGGGCCAGGCGCGGACGGCGTCCTCGAAGGCGTCCAGATCGTGTTCGGCCTGGGAATTCAAGCCGACCTGGGCGAAGACGGTAACGTTGTAGCCCAGCATCTTGGGTTCCAGGTCGGCGTGATAGCCGCGAATGAACCCGGCCTCTTCCAATGCGCGGACCCGGCGCAGGCAGGGCGGCGCCGAAATTCCGGCACGTTTCGACAACTCCACATTGGTCATGCGGCCGTCGGCCTGCAGGTCGCGCAGGATACGCCGGTCAATCTTGTCCAGTTTCACGCGTTGCATGAAGCTTTCCCCTTCCCCGTGCTGGGCGAAATTTTGTTGCGAAATTATATTATAACGCCCCTCGGGGAAAGCCCTGTCACGGGAGCGGCGGAAACCCGCCATCGCGGGTCCGTCTCATCGCCTTTTCGCAGGGTCTTTCAACGCAAATTCGCGGGGTCCCGACGCTTGCGCCCGGCGCGGGGCCCTCTTATGTTAGGCGCTCTCGACGTGACCCTGGGCAGACGTCACCTGGAGCCTCTTCGTATCCGCGTTTCTTCAAGGAATCCCGACATGCCCAATTCTGCCGACGCCACCCGCCATTCCAAAGTCCTGATCATCGGCTCCGGTGCCGCCGGATACACGGCCGCCGTTTATGCCGCGCGCGCCAATCTGGAACCGCTGCTGGTGCGCGGGCTGCAGCCGGGCGGTCAGTTGACCATCACCACGGAAGTCGAAAACTTCCCCGGCTTCGCCGAACCGATCCAGGGCCCCTGGCTGATGGAACAGATGTACGAGCAAGCCAAGAACGTCGGCACCGACATGGTCGAGGACACGATCATGGAAGTCGACTTGAACGTGCGGCCGTTTCGCGCCGTCGGCGACAGCGGCACCGTTTACACCGGCGACACGGTCGTGATCGCGACCGGGGCCTCCGCCCGCTGGCTGGGCCTGCCGTCGGAAGAGAAATTCATGGGCTTCGGCGTGTCGGCCTGCGCGACCTGCGACGGGTTCTTCTACCGGGGCAAGGAAGTTGCCGTGATCGGCGGCGGCAACACGGCCGTGGAAGAAGCCCTGTTCCTGACCAACTTCGCGTCCAAAGTGACGCTGGTTCACCGCCGGGACGAACTGCGCGCCGAAAAGATCATGCAGGACCGCCTGTTCAAGAACGACAAGGTCGAGGTTCTGTGGGACACCGTGCTTGAGGAAGTCCTCGGCGCCGAAGGCGGCGCCGGCGTCACCGGCATGAAATTGAAGAACGCGAAGACCGGCGAGATCACGGAACGGGCCGTCGACGGCGTGTTCATCGCCATCGGCCACGACCCGAACACCAAGTTGTTCCAGGGCCAGTTGGACATGGACGACGAGGGATATCTCATCACCAAGCCGGACAGCACCAAGACCAACATCGACGGCGTCTATGCCGCCGGCGACGTGCAGGACAAGGTGTTCCGTCAGGCCGTGACCGCCGCCGGCACGGGCTGCATGGCGGCGCTGGAGGCCGAACACTTCCTGGCGGCACTGGAAGCGACGCAGGCCGCCGCCGAATAGACCACGACCAAAGGCAGAAAGGCCCCGGCCAAGGGAAAACCCGGGCCGGGCCGATCGGGGGCAAGGCCCCAGGGGGCTTCCCATGGATTGGGACAAATTACGCGTGTTTCACGCCGTCGCCGAGGCGGGCAGTTTCACCCATGCGGGGGAGGAACTGCATCTCAGCCAATCCGCCGTCAGCCGCCAGGTCTCGGCGCTTGAAGACAGCCTCAAGGTCCCGTTGTTTCACCGTCATGCCCGGGGCCTGATCCTGACGGAACAGGGCGAATTGCTGTTCCGCACGGCGCACGACGTGTTCGCCAAGCTGGCGATGACCGAGGCCCAGATCGCCGATTACAAGGATTCCGCCCAGGGCTCGCTCAAGGTCACGACGACGGTCGCCTTCGGATCGATCTGGCTGACGCCGCGCATGCGCGAGTTCAAGACCTTGTATCCCGATATCGATATCACGCTGATCCTCGCCGATACGGAGTTGGATCTGGGCATGCGCCAGGCCGATGTGGCGATCCGTCTGGCGCCGCCGAAGCAGCCGGACCTGATCCAGCGCTACCTGATGACCATGCACTACCACGTCTTTTCCTCGGCCGAATACCTGAAGGCCCACGGCACCCCACAAAAGCCGAAGGACCTGGACGACCACGACCTGATCGTCTACGGCGACGACGCCCGCCCGCCGGTGGAAAACCTGAATTGGCTGCTGTCCGCCGGGGCCAAGCCGGGGACGACGCGCACGCCGGTCCTGCGGGTCAATTCGATCTACGGCATTTACCGGGCGGTGCAATCGGGTCTGGGCATCGGGGCCCTGCCCGATTACATGAGCCGCGAGGCAACCAACCTGAAGGAAGTCCTGCCGGAATTGCGCGGCCCCTCGATCGAGGCCTATTTCGTCTATCCCGAGGAATTGCGCAATTCGAAGCGCATCGTCGTGTTCCGCGATTTCCTGGTCAGCCGCCTGAACCCCGATCAGTTCTAAGCCGAACGACCTGAAATCCCCCAAATCCGCGCTTTCACGGACGGCAGACAACCTTTGGGTGTCATCTGATTGCAATAAACGCAGGGCAAACCCTAAGCCATGCGCAAAACGCATATCAGGAATGCACGTTTATGAGTGGTATACCACGCAGGTGCACATATATAACCCGTGTCGCGTTGATGACGCAGTGCAGCGGACAGCGCGACACCAGAGTTTCTGGCCCGAATGGGCCACCCCGCCGGAGGTTATCCGGCATCGGGACCGCCCCCTGGCCCCCCAGGTAGCGGCCCCTGCGTCTCCCAGACGTGAAGCCTCCCTGTCAAACTCGGCTGGAACCCTTGGTTCCAGCCGTTTTTTTTGGCGCAGCCGTCCCGGACCAATCCGTCCCGCAGGACCGCCTATTCCGCTGCCTGGGCCCGTAGGGCGACCACCTGGTCGGCCTCCTTGCCCTGCAGTTCCTGCAAATGGTCGAACTCCCATTCGAAGGTGCCGACGCCCATGGTCATGGAGCGCAGTTCGACCACCAGGTCGTGCATTTCCGATTGCGGCAATTGCACCTCCACCTCGTCCCAACCATCCCAGCCGGGCTTGTTTTCGAAGCCCATGATCTGGCCGCGCCGGCCGGCCGCCAGGCGCTGAATCCGCGATGTGAATTCGGCGGGCAATGAGACCGCGACCTTACAGATCGGCTCCAACAACACCGGATTGCAATTGGGCATGCCTTCGCGCATGGCCTGTTGGGCCGCCTTGCGGAAGGCCATGTCGGAGGAATCCACGTTGTGATGCTGACCGTCGGTCAGCGTCACCGAGATGTCGACCACGGGGAAGCCCAACGGTCCCCGCGAAAGATACTCCCTCACCCCGGCCTCGACGGCCGGGATGTACTGTTTCGGGACGGCGCCGCCGGTGATGGTATCGCCGAAGGTGAAGCCTTCGCCCCGGGCGAGCGGCTTGATATCCAGATGGACATCGCCGAATTCGCCATGCCCGCCCGACTGCTTCTTATGCCGGGAATGCTGGCTGGTCGATTTACGGATGGTCTCCTTATAAGGCACCTGCGGCCGGTCGCTGGCGACCTCGACGTTGAATTTGCTCTGCATCTTGTCGAGGGCGACCATCAGATGCATCTCGCCCTGACCCCAGAGCAGCATTTCCCCCGTATCCGGATTGCTGTCGTGAGAGATCGAGGGGTCTTCCTCGATAATCTTGGCAAGCGCGCCGGACATCTTGACCTCGTCGCTCCGGTCCGCCGCATGGACGGCCAGGGCGAACAGCGGCGCCAGGGGGGCGGGCCAATCCATGCCCCCGGCCTTGCCCGAGGCAGAGACCAGATCGCCCGTTTGCACATCCTCCATGCGGCCCAGGGCGACGACCTCGCCGGGCCCGGCCTTGGCGACCTTGTCCATCTTCTGACCCATCGCCTTGGACAGGCCGGAAATCCGGCCCTGAGACGCCGTCATGCCGTCGGCGATCTCGCCGGTCCAGACGCGGGCGAACGACAGCTTTCCGGCATGCCCCGCATGGAGCGTCTTGAACACGCGGGCGGCGGCCTCGCCGTCACCTGTCGGCTCGCCCAGGCGTTCGGCGGTGACCTCGGGCCCCGGCGCTTCGTGGCGCAAGGCCTTCAGCAAGCGCCGCACGCCGTTGCCGTGCTCGGCCGAGCCGAAGAACACCGGCACCATGGCGGCGTCCTGCAGTACCTTGGTCATGTGCTCGAACACGTCGCCGGTCTGCGGCACCACGTCTTCCAACAACTGCTCCAACAGCGCGTCGTCGAAATCCGCCAGGCTTTCCAGCAGTTCCGTGCGGGCCGCTTCCTCGCGGCCCTTGATGTTTTCCGGCAATTCGATCAGTTCCGACGGCTTGCCTTCCTGCCATCGAAAGGCCCGCTCGGACACCAGATCGACATGCCCGGTGACGTCCTCGCCGCCGTCGCGCAGGGGAATTTCACGCAACACCAATGGACTGTCCGACAGGCCCTGCAGGGCCTCCAGGGTCTCGGCGACGCTGGCTTCGGCCGTATCCATCTTGTTGATGAAGATGACGTGCGGGATCTCATGCCGATCGAGGAACTTGAGGATGGGCGCCACGGTCAACGCCCGGTCGCGCCCGGGCTCGCAGACGACCACGGCGGCATCGGCGATCAGCAGGCCGTTATGGGCGTCCTGCATCATGTCGAGGGAGCCGGGACAGTCGATGAAGGTCCATGGATCGCCCAGGTAATCGATGCTGGCGATGTTCATTTCCGTGGACATCTGCCGGGCGCGGGCTTCCGGCGTGGCGTCGCCCACCATGTTGCCGTCCTTGACCGATCCCTTGCGGTCGAGGGCGTCGCATTGCCTTAGGATTTCTTCGAGAAGGGATGTCTTCCCACTCAAGTATGGGCCGACCAGCGCCGCGACGCGGGGCCGGCTGTCTGATTTGGTCATCGTTGCCTCCCAGTTGCGTTCGTTTCGAAGTCGCAGGAAGGGGCCGTTCACCGGCCTTCGATTTCCGATTTATGGTTAAAGGGTATCCTTCCCATCGGCGGATTCAAGAAGATTCCGGGAAGCCTTCGGACGCCCGGCGGAAAACTAACCCTTGGCCTTGGTGGACAAACCCCCCATATCCGGGGCTAAACTAGGGAAACGCGGCCCGACGCCGCGGCGAAAAACGACGACGGATCATGACCACCAAATCTCACAGCTATTCCGAAACGACCCGTGGCATCCAGGTCAGCGTGGAGCCGCAATACCTGCCGGACCAATCCTCGCCCGAGGATCACCGCTATGTCTGGGCCTATACGGTACGCATCGAGAACCAGGGCGCCGAGACCGTTCAGCTGATCAACCGCTATTGGCGGATCACCGACGCCCTGGGAACCTCGCACGAGGTTCGCGGCGAGGGCGTGGTCGGCGAACAGCCGGTGCTGACCCCCGGCGATGCCTTCGAATACACCAGCGGCACGCCGCTTGCGACGCCGTCGGGCATGATGATGGGCGCCTATGAGATGGAAACCCAGGACGGTAACTACTTCGATGTCACCGTGCCGGCCTTCTCGCTGGACAGCCCCCACGAACGCGTCAACCTGAACTGACGCCGAAAACGAAACATCAACAGGACCGGGAACACCGACCGTGACCGCCAAGAAACATCTGACCGTGGCCAATCTGGCCGAGCAGGCCGCCATCGCGGCCGCCGCCAAACCGACCCGCGACGAGGCCGAGGAAGCCGTGCGCACGCTTTTGCGCTGGGCCGGGGACGACCCCACCCGCGAAGGTCTGGTCGACACCCCGAAACGGGTCGCCAAGGCCTACGAGGAATTCTTCGCCGGCTACGCCGCCGATCCGACCGAAATGCTCCAACGCACCTTCGAGGAAACGGACGGCTACGACGAGATCGTCGTGCTGAAGGACATCCGCCTGGAAAGCCATTGCGAACACCACATGGTGCCGATCATCGGCGTCGCCCATGTCGCCTACCTGCCGCACCGGCGGGTGGTCGGCATTTCCAAGCTGGCGCGGGTCGTCGAGACCTATGCCAAGCGATTGCAGATCCAGGAAAAGCTGACGGCCCAGGTCGCCAACACCATCAACGAGGTGCTGGAGCCCAAGGGCGTCGCCGTGGTGATCGAGGCCGCCCACCAATGCATGACGACGCGCGGCGTCAACAAGCCGGGGGTGACCATGGTGACCTCGCGCATGCTGGGGGCGTTCCGCGACGATCCGACGACGCGGCGCGAGTTCCTGGCGATGATCGGGCACTACCCCGCCGAGGGCGCGGCCACCGGCCGCCCCTTGCGATGAAGGCCGCGGCGCGTCGGTTAGTTCCTTCTTTACGCAAAATGCTCTAAATCTCGTTTCCCGGACGGGACCGAACGAGGGAAGGCATGGATTTCCGCCCCATTCTGATGATTGTCGGCACGCTGTTGGCGACGCTTGCGCTTGTCATGTGCGTGCCCGCGGTGGTCGACGCCTTTCAGGGCAATCCCGACTGGGAGGTTTTCGCCGCCTCGGCGGCGGTGACGCTGTTCCTGGGGGTCGCCATGGCCCTGACGTCGGCGACCGGGGTGCGGACCCTGTCGATCCGCCAGGCCTTCGTGATGACGACCATGACCTGGGTCTCCTTGACGGTTTTCGCCTCCTTCCCCTTCATGTTCTCGGAACGGGATCTCAGCTTCACCGACGCCTTTTTCGAAGCCATGTCGGGCCTGACCACCACGGGATCGACGATCCTCACCAATCTGGACAGCCTGCCGCCGGGAATTCTCCTCTGGCGGTCGCTGTTGCAATGGCTGGGCGGGATCGGGATCATCGTCATGGCGATCGCCATCCTGCCGGTCCTCAAGGTCGGCGGGATGCAGCTGTTCCGCATGGAAAGTTCCGACCAGTCGGCGGAAAAAGCGATGCCCCGCGCCGCCCAGATCGCCAGCACCATCGGCGTGATCTATCTGTTCCTGACCATGGTCTGGGCAGGTGGGTTCTGGCTCGCCGGGATGAGCGGGTTCGACGCGGTCGCCCATGCCATGACGACGATCGCGACCGGCGGGGTTTCGACCCATGACCTGTCGATGGCCTTTTTCGACAGCACGGCCATCGATTACCTGGCCTCCGCCGGCATGATCGTCGGCGCCCTGCCCTTCATTCTGTACGTCCGCATGCTGCAGGGCCAGTTCATGGCCGTGCCGCGCGACCCGCAGGTGCAATGGTTCCTGACGACGGTCGTCGTCGTGATCATCGTCACGGCGCTATGGCTTTGGCTGGATCACGGCAAGGCGCCGCTGCATTCCATGCGGCTCGCGACCTTCAACACCATCTCGATCATCACCGGCACCGGTTACGCCACGGACGACTATTCCGTCTGGGGCCATTTCGCCCTGCCGATTTTCTTCTTCATCATGTTCATCGGCGGCTGCGCCGGATCGACGACCTGTGGGATCAAGGTCTTCCGGTTCCAAATCCTCTATGCCGCCTGCCAGACGCAGCTGCGCCACCTTCTGCATCCGCACGGCGTGTTCATCCCCTACTACAACAAACAGCCGATTTCCGACGAGGTCATCATCTCGGTCCTGTCGTTCTTCTTCGTCTGGTTCCTGGGCTTCACCGTGCTGGCGCTGGGCCTCGGCTTTTTGGGCCTCGATTTCGTCACGGCCTTTTCATCGGCCGCGACGGCGATCGCCAACGTCGGCCCGGCCCTGGGCGAGACCGGGCCGTCGGCGACCTTCGCCGACATTCCCGACGGCGCAAAATGGCTGATGTCGATCGGCATGCTGCTGGGCCGCCTGGAACTGTTCACGGTGATCGTGCTGTTCACCCGGGCGTTCTGGCGGAACTAGATCGGTCGCTGTTCAATCGCTCGTGGAACGCCTGCCATTGCGCTGGGGCGTGATCGGCGCCTCCAGCAAATCGTCAATGAACAGACAAACGAATTGGGATCGGTTGGTCACGCCGGATTTCACGTAAATGCGGGCCAATTGGGCACGGACCGTGCCCTGCGCCGTGTTGCGCAGGCCTGCAATTTCACCGACATCGAAACCTTTCAAGGTCAGCATCGCGACCTCGGTCTCCGACGCGGTCAACCGCCAATCCTCGAACCGGGTCTCTATCAATTGCGCGAAGGCCCCCGATGCCGCCGAGGCCGCGGCTTCGGCGCGGCGGCTGCGTTCGATCGTCCGCCTGACCTCATGGCCGCAGAATACGACTCCTAGGAACAGAACCAGGGCGACGGCCCCTTCGAACAGGGTATGAGGGACAAGACCGCCCATTCGGAAATCTTCGATCACGTCGCCCAGGAAAAAGACGGCACAAAGGATCTGCAAGACCAGGACGCCGGTCAGGACGATCATCCGCCGGTTATGACGGGGGGCTGAAACCGGCGAGGTCGATTGGTCGGTCATTCGGTCGGTCGCGCCCGTTTTTCACCGCTGATGATGGCACGCACCAGGCGCGTGCCCGAGAGGCGCTGTTCCAGGAACACACCGCCGACATGGATCATCGCCAAGAACAATACCATGTCGGCCGCGACTTCATGAATCTCCTCGACCACCTTATCGACCCCGTGGCCGTGGCCGCGTTCGTACTCCTGGAACAACGACAGGAACCCTTGAAAGGCCGAGTCAGCATGAGGGGGGAACGGCTCGCTTTCCATCATCAGGCCGGTGACGGATACCACGATCAGCAACCCCCACAAGGCATAGACCATCCATGTCCCAATCGGATTGTGCGACCGATAGGTCTTGTGACGGCCCGCCAGGAGATCGCCGAGATGGGTCTTCGCCGCGGCGATGCTGGGAGGGAAACTGGTGAACCGCGCCTCGTCCGTGCCGATGACGCCCCAGAAGAAACGCAGCAGCAGACAGGCAATGGCGGCGTAGCCGATCCAGATATGGATCAGCGATTCGCCCTCGACGATCAAACCGTTCAAGACGACCGCGAAGGCTACGCACCAATGGGTCAGGCGGACGACCGGGTCCCAAGCGGGCGCCGGCGGCGGCGTCGATTTGTCCGCGGCGCCCTCGGGCCCGGTCGCGGTCATCAGTCCTCGGCCTCGACCCGGATGATCTCACCGGTCTTGGGATCGACCTTGACCTCCCAACGGCGGCCGTCTTTCAGGACCTTGACCTCGATATAGCCGTCATCGTGTTCGTATTCCCGCACGGTGTATCCGCGTTCGGCCAGGGCGGCGGTGATCTTGGGCGCATCGGTGCCCAGGCGCGTCCCAGGCGTCAGGTCCATGGCCAGCGCAGCCCCCGTGAGGCCGGCGAGCAGGACAGCCGAGAAAGTGAGAGTGCGGATCATGGGGAACTCCTTTTATTCATGTCGGATCATGGCGCGGCGGCGTAAGGCCGCGCCGTCTCCGCAAAAATGGCATCGAAACCCGCGCCATGCGAGGGGGCCCATGCTTATTCCTTGGCGCATAAGCGTCCGCTTATGCCTGGAACGGATGATTACTGCTGGGCGATGACCGCCAGGACGACGACAATCAACATGCTGACGGCCATGGCGACATTGATCGCGAACTGCACCCGATCCGGCAGGTCCAGGCGGTGCAAGGTCACCCCGGCCCAGAGCCAGAGAAAATGCACGCAGACCCAAAGCGCGTTCATGATCGCAAACTTGATGGCCAATTCGACCGCCAGACTTTCCGGCCAGAACCCGAAGCCGGAAAAGAAGGTGGTGTTCACGGCATAGGCCTTTGGATTAATGGTCTGCAGCATGATGCCGCCGGTAATGCCGGGGGCGTTGCGGCGTTCCATGAAGGCGATCTTCGATCCGGCCAGCGCGATGCGCAGCGCGAGATATCCCAGGTACGCCGCCGAAGCATACAGCAGCACGTCGCGCACATGCGGAACCGCCAGCACCGCCGCCGCCAGACCCGAAACCACGGCCAGCGCCACCAGGTTCGTCCCCAGGAACAGGCCGATCATATAACGGCGGCCAACGGCGAAGCCGAACCCCGATCCGACCCCGGCAAGCGACAACACGCCGGGGCCCGGCGTGATGAACAGGAAGAAGACGGCGGCGGTGAAGGTCAGCAAGGCGGCCTTCCTCTTGGCGATTTGGCAGGGAACGGAACGAGGCGGCGCGCGCCGGACGATGACGGGCCAATGAACATGTAACCGACGGCATGGTGAAATGCCGGACGGCGGCGGTCAAGGACGGCGGCCGCCACGGCGGTTCAAGAACCTATGCCCGGGAAGAAAAGATCGCGCGAGTCAGCGCAGCCAGCCGCCCAGGAAGCGCCGCACGTTGCTTTCCATTTCCTTGTCGAAATCCGTCAACGCGGCCTCCATCAAATCGAACCAAGTACGGCGAAGATCGTTGAGGCTGGCGTCCTCGGGCGTCGTTTTCGTGCGGGTCGCGCGGGCGTCGGCATGGCCCAGGCGAACACCTCGGGCATCGAAAATTTCCAGCGTCGCCGACATTTCCAGGTCGTAGCGGTCGGCCTGATCCGTGGTGAACGCCCCCTTGATGCCTTCCGTGCGCGGCAGCGCCGTTTCCGTGATCTTGCCCCGGTCGATGGTCAGGCGGGCCATTCGCCCGGTCCCCTGCCCTGCCGCCCGCAGGCGGTCGCGCCCCCAAATGGTCAACGCCTGGGCCGGCGGCGTCGGCAGCTTGTGTTCGACATTGGGCGCGGCGAGCGGCGCCGAATAGGCATTGACGATTTCGATCCGGTCGACGTCCAAATTCAATTGCTGGGCGTGCTGAAAAGTGATCTCCGGCAAGGTGACGCTCGGGTCCGGGGTGGCGCAGGCGCCCAGAACCAGGAACACCCCGATCAGCGCGGCGGAAAGGACTCGTTTGATCGTCATCGGTCGTCGTCTCCTCTTGAAAATTGTCGTCTCCCGGCGCCGCACATACTGGCGTCGGCTTGTGACAGGATCAAGGCAAGGCCCCGCGCGCCCAGATGCGGCGCGTCAGTCGCCTTCGTAAAGGGCGTCGACCTGATCAGCCTCGAAGACGTAATCCGTGCGGCAGAATTCGCAGGTCACGGTGATGCGGCCGTCCTCGGCCATATCCTCGATCTCGGTCTTGGGGAAGGATTTCAGCGTCTGCGCGACCTTGTCCCGCGAACAGCGGCAGGAATGAGTGACCGCGCGGCCTTCGGTCACCCGCACGCCGTCCTGATGATAAAGCCGATAGAGCAGCAGATCCGTCGCGACCTCCGGGTCGAGCAATTCGTCGGCGGTCAGGCTGCTCATCAGGATCACCGCGCGGCGCCAGTTTTCTTCCGCCTCGTCATCGGCGATGCCCTTGGCTGTCGGCAGGCGCTGGACCATGATCGCGCCGGCACCCAGCGGATCGCCGTTCGACGCCACCAGGATCGCCGTCTCCAACTGTTCGGATTGGCGGAAATAGGCATGGGCGCAATCGGCCAGTGTCGCCCCGGTCAATTCGGTGATGCCCTGATAGCGCTCCGTGTCCGGCCCCTGATCGACGGTGAAGGCGAGATAACCCGACCCCAGCAGCGCCGGAACCGGCGCGCCATGGGCGCCCGAAATATCGGCCTCGGCCAGGCGATCGGCGTCGTAGCGCGCGTAACAGCGCATGCCGCCCGCCGTGGTGATATCGGCCATGACCAGGCCGACGGGTCCGTCGCCTTGAACCTGCAGCGTGAACACGCCGTCGAATTTCAGGACGCTGGCCAACGTCGCCGCCAGCGCCACGGTCTGGGCCAGAAGATCGGCCACGGGCGCCGGATAATCGTGGGGCGCCACAAGCTGTTCAAGCACGGGGCCCAGGCGCACGACGCGTCCGTTGACACCCAGCGTGTCAACCTGGAACGGCTGCACCAAATCGTCGAGGGGGAGTGAGATATCAGGCATGAGTGGGATCTGTGTCGGCTTCCGTGGAATTTCTGTCTGTCGTTGGGCCCGTTGTCTGGGTCCGATAATAATAGGTATGGGCGGCTTGGAAACCGGCCAAGTGATAAAGCGCCATGGCCGGCTGATTGTCCACTTCGACCTGCAGGAACAACTGCCGTTCGCGCCCGGCCTCTCCGGCCCAATGAGCAAGGGCCGCCAGAACCCGACCGGCATGACCGCGACGGCGAAACCCCTTGCGTGTCGCCATGCAAAGGATCAGCGCCCAGTCGTCGGACAGGACGGCCGCCCCGCAGGCCGCCGGTTCCGCCCCGGCGTCCAGCACGGCATAGGCGCGGGGGCTGGGCAGGCCCTCGGCCAGTTTACAGCGGTGGCCCCGTTCGCGCCCTTCCGGCAGTCCTTCGCCGTAAACCCGGAACCAGGCCGGCGTCGGGTGGGAAAACAACCGAACCGGAAAGCGCGGCGCCGGGGCGCGGCCCATATGCTCCAGCACGGTCGCCGCCGGCGCGGTCATGACCAGGGTCCGGGCCTCGATTTCGTAGCCCCGGCGTTCCAACTCGGCATCCAGGCCGCGCGGCTGCACCCCGCCGGAGATCTGGAACCGGCAGGGCAGACCCCGCTGACC
>NZRL01000183.1 GCA_002696205.1 Rhodospirillaceae bacterium
CCAGGCTTCCGGCCAGGCTGGCGGCGACGGGTATGAACACCGCCGCGGTGGCGGTATTGCTGGTGATCTCGGTCAGGAACACGACCAAGCCCGTGATCGCCAGCAGCAGCACGACCAACGGCAGCGCGCCGCCGGTCGCCACCAGATCCCCCAGCCATTGCGCCAGTCCGGTCGATTGGATCGCCCCGGCAAGGCTCAGCCCGCCGCCGAACAGGATCAGAAACACGCCGGCGATGGCGCCGATCTTGACGAGTTTCTTCTTCTTGGCGGCCTTGAGTTCCTCTTCCGAGGGCTCGTCGTCGTCTTCCCATTCCTCGTCGTCGTCTTCCCACTCGTCGTCGTCTTCGTATTCCTCGTCGTCCTCGTATTCCTCGCCGTCTTCGTCTTCTTCGATTTCGTCGTCTTTTGCGTCGGCCATGGATACCCCCCGGGGAACGGTCACAGCCGCTCAAGGGCGGCCGGTCTGCTGATTTTCGTGGCCGGAGCCTAGCGCAAAATCCGCCCCGTCAAAACCACCCAATGGTCCAGGTTTCACTGCGCCAGCCTGCCGCCCGATTGGTTGGCGGGGCAAGGGCTTGGTTCAATGGGAAATAGGAATAATTACGGAAAATAGATTGACATGCCCAATTTCTTGCGCGCATATGGCGATATATGTTCTTGATATGTTCTTATTTGGAGAAACGCCATGGTCCGCTCACCTTTCGCCGCGCGGGGGTTCCGCAACAGCCTGTTCGATGACGAAGATACCGCGCCCATGACCTTCGGGCGGCCGGAACCGTCGCTGCTTTCGGCGGATGTCGGGCCGGGCGCGGTGAACCGGCGGGCGGACGTGGACCGTGTCGAATCCCTGCTGACCCGCACCGCCATGATCGCGCCCAAGGCGCTGGCGGCGCGGGGGCTGTACGACGCGCCGGTGGAAACCGGCCTGCGGGATTTCCAGGCCGGACGCGGGCTCAAGGTCGATGGTCTGTTGACGCCCGGCGGGCCGACCGAGCGGACCTTGCGGGCTCAGGCCGACCAACTGGCCGGGCAGGCGCCGGAACCCCGCCGGCCCGGCCTCAAGGGCCTGGACGGCGCGGCGGTCGCAGAAAACGCCCGCGCCGTGGCACATCTCGCAGCGACCCGCGCGGACGGGCTTTACCCGGACCTCCTGACCGAAACCGCGCGGGGTTCGCGGGCGGGCCGCTCCCAGGTCGCGGATTTCTTCGCGCAACTGATGCGCGCGGACCACGCCCGGGCCGGGCAGTTGCGCGCCAAGATGACGCTGGCCCCGGACGAAGACCGCCGCCTGTTCCGCGAAATCGACCAGGTCCTCGCCGCCGACGCCTTCGAGGACGGCAGGCGCCGCCTGGCGGAAAGCGCTCTTCCCCTCGGTGACGCCGACGACAACGATGATGACGGCGGCATCGGCACACCGCCGGATGAAGGTGGTGGCGGCGGCGGGGACGAACCCCCGGCCTATGATCCTGCCCATCCTCAGCCCGGCGATCCGGACGATCCGGACGAGCCGGGTGAACCCGACGCGCCTGAAAAACCCAAGCCGGATAACAAGGATCGCTGTGCTTGGCTGGCTGCGGAGTTGGCCAGCCTATCCCGGAATAGGGATGCTGCCTTCCAGAGAATGCAAGAGGCGGAAAAACTCTACCGTGACGCCTTGAAAACGTCGGAAGAAAAATGGCAAGCAGCAGACCAAAAATTAAAGGATATGGCTTTCGAAAATCTTAGCATTGGCGTTCTGAAATTAGTTAAGGGGCTGAAAAAATTAGGAAAATTATTGGACTTATTTGATCCTTCCTTCAATCCAGACCCGGAGTTGGCTCGATTGCGTACCGCTGCAGAAGAAGCGCAGGCGGTGACGGAAACTCGCTTGTCTGAATTGAAGATGGCGCGACAGGAAGTAGAAGATTGGGAAGTTCAGGTTGAAAAGGTCAAAGAGGAAATGAAGGAGATCGGGTGTCAATCATAGCCGGGAGCCAATACCAACCGATCAAGCGTATTTAACATCCGCAAATGGTCAGTCTGTCCTGTCTATGGATCACAGACTTCCGAAATTCTGTAGGAATTGGACTCCAGCGCGAATACGATCTTCTTGTGCTCTTCCTCCGATACGTCCTGGGACACCGCTTTTATCTGGTCCGTGACGTCATTCCCTGCGCCTAATTTTTCCGCCCGAAGGTACCAATAGAGCGTACAAATCGGCTTTTGGGGAAGGCCGTCGCCATCCCGGTGGCGGCGGGCCAGATCCATTGCCGCGCGGCGCACACCCAGATCGGCCAGATTTTGGAGTTTCAGCCGCGCGTAGGCTCGGTCATATCGGTCCGGGGAATTAAATCTTTCCTGTGCGACATCCCAAGTGGCGTCGATCTGTTCTCGGGTAAGAAGTGGTGCTTTTTCCGAAGCACCGCCGACCACGGGCAGGGTGGCCAGGAGGAAGATAGCCGCTGCTCCGGCCATAAGTCGAAATGCAATGAACATCTACGTATAGTAGCGTTAGAAATCTATTCCTCAAACATGGATAATTGCAGTCTCGGATTCCAATGTCGAGAGAATGAGGTCGCTCGCAGGAGGAGATGAAAGCCATTGGTTGCGCATCATAAAGTACGTCTGGTCGGCTCGGTCCTGCGTTCGATCAGCAAGGGGTTGTTGCCGATTGCTGCCGCGAGTGGGGTCATCATTGCGGTGGGTGTTGCCGCGGTAAATGGTGGCGAGCGATTTGAGCCGCACCAATATTTCAGTAGCAAAGAACTTCGCCGCACGAACGATTACGATCTGACCCAATACGTGGCGGGGATGGTCGATGCCATGTCATATGTCACCGCAGAAAACGCGATTGGCGAGGCGGTTTCCAAATGCCTGCACGAGGCCAAGTCGACGACCGTCGTCTTTCATGAAATTTATTTCCAGAAAGCGTTGAACGCAGCACCCGAAGGCGTGCCGCCGGCGGAAATCTACATGAACGTTATCCGCGCCTTTTGTGCGGAGTATCTGAAGTAGGTGGGTGTGTCGATCAGAGCCGACGGTAGATGCCGTACCGGGCCGCATTCCCAGGATTCAAAGACGAAGCGGAGACCAAGCCCGCAAGACCTGATCGATATCCTGGGCGATTTGACGAGCGCCAAAGACTACATGGATTGGATTGCCGCCGAGCGGGCTAGGAAAGAGCGGATTGACCAGGATATCGAAGCGTTGAGGAAGGTGATCCAAGCGGAAAAGAAGAAACTGGAAAAATTACGGGTGAATGAAGAGAAACTGAGAGGCTCCTTGGCGATTTATGAAGAGAGATTGAGGGTGTGCGAAGAAGGCAGGCAATAGTCTTCAGTTCTTTTCGAGCCACCGGATTTCAATGTCCAATCTATCCGCTATCCATTGGTTCAACCTAAGGTTCCCCGGTCTGGATGCGTAGTCGTTTCGCAAAGCGACGATCTGCTTCCTGCTCATGCTTTGGAGGGCTTTTCGCCAATCCCAGGCCCGATCGAAAGCGGCAATGAAGCCAGGGGCCAATTGCATATTTTCCATTTTGTCCCTGAGGTCAGTCATTTTTGAGTCGCTCTCCGACAGTGCGACATTTCGAAGCTCGTCCTCGGCCAATCTACGGAGGGCGTCTTTCTTTAGGTTTTCTTCTTCCGGAAAAAAGTGAAGGCCGTGGTAGCGCACATGAGCGACGCTGATCTCGCTCGTCAAGCCGTCCAAGAGATATCTCTGGATGTCATCCGGCGCGTATCTGGTGTCGATGCCGCCGGTCTGGGCATCGGCGGGCGTTGTCGTGGCGAATACCAGAATGAGGATGGCTGTAACGAATGGTCGCATAGGAGGGTTATATCTCTCTTTTTCGGTTCGGCCAAGATGGCGCCGGAACCCGGGCGGCTTGGCTCAAGCGGCGAGCGGCAGGTAGTAGCTTTCGGGGAACCCCGCCTCGTCGCGGGCGGCCCGGTTGAAGGGGCCCTTGAGGCGGCCCTTGAAGCGGGCGCGGATCAGGTCCTGGAAGGTCGTTGCCGGATCGAGGCCGCGCCGGTCGCAGAGGAAATCGAACCAGCGCACGCCCGCTGCGACATGGGGGATTTCCTCGTCGCCGATCTTGGCCAGGATCGCCGCCGTGGCGTCGTCGCCCGCACCCTTGAGGCGCGTCACCGCCTCGGGCGCCGTGTCGAGGCCGCGGGCTTCCAGCACCATGGGCACCAGGGCCAGCCGCGCCAGCAGGTCGTCCATGGTATCCGCCGCCGCCTGCCACAGGCCGTCGTGGGCGGGAAGGTCGCCGTAGGCATATCCCAGGTCATGGAGCCGCTGTGCCAACAGGTCGAAATGCTCGGCTTCGTCCCGGGCGACCTCGGCCCAGTCGTCGTAAAAGGCGCGGGGCATGTCTTCCGTCGCGCCGAACCGCGTCGTGATGTCCCAGGCCAGGTCGATGGCGTTCAATTCGATATGTGCGATGGCGTGGACGAAGGCGGCGCGGCCCGCGTCGCCGCCCAGCTTCCGTTTCGGCATGTCGCGGGGGGCGAGCAGTTCCGGGCGGGCCGGGCGTGCCGGGCGGTCGGGCAGGAGGGCGGCACCGGCCTCGGCGATTTCCCCCGAGGCCCAGGCATCCGTATAGGCGCGGGTCAGGGCGACCTTCTCGGCCGGGTCCGCCGACGCCATCACGCGGCGGGCGGCCTCGGCCAGTGTGGTGGGTAGGGTCGCTTCGGCCATCGCCGCCGGCGGCCTAGAGCGCCTTGACGGCGGTCAGGACCTCGGCCGTGTGTTCCTTGACCTTCACCTTGGGCCAGACCTCGCGGATCACGCCTTTGCCGTCGATCAGGAAGGTCGCGCGCTGAATGCCCATGTACTTGCGGCCGTACATGTTCTTTTCGACCCAGACACCGTAAGCCTCGCAAAGCGTGCCGTCCTCGTCCGAGACCAGATGGAAGGGCAGGTCGTACTTGGCCTTGAACTTGTCGTGGCGGGCGACGGAATCCTTGGAGGCACCGACGATCACGGCCCCGGCTTTCTCGAAATCCTTGATCGCGTCGCGGAAGCCTTGGGCCTCGGTCGTGCAGCCCGGCGTGTCGTCCTTGGGATAGAAATAGAGGACCACCGTCTTGCCCTTCAAATCCTTGAGGGCCAGGGTTCCGCCGCCGTCCGTGGGCAGGTTGAAGGCGGGGGCTTTGTCGCCGACGGTCAATGTCATTTGGGTCTCCTTCTAAGCAGGGGGTGTTTGGCCGGGTTGGGCGTGGGCCGGGGTTCGGCCCGCACCGGGGCGGGCGGCGCGTCTTCTTCGACCGGGGGCAGTTCCGCCGCCGGTTCGTCCACGAGTTCCCGGTATATATCGAACACGGCCTGTGCCGTCTCCATCATCATCCGTTTCAGGCCGTCGAAGTCGGCGGCCCCCGCGACCCGCACCAGGTCGTTGGCGAGCGCGCGGGAAATTTGTTCTTCCTTGTCCTTGGTCAGGGTGCCTTCGATCGTCTCGGCGAGAATGCCGAGCAATCCCATCCAAAGTTCCTGCGCCCGCATCATCGTCTCGCAATGATGCGGGGCCAGAACGCGCGCGTCCCGCAACTTGGCGAGGCTGTCCATGGTGTTGGGGTCGCGGATATCCGGATGATCGCCGATATGGCGCAGGGTCAGGTATTGAATGATGAAGGCGATATCGACCAGACCGCCGCGCAGGTTCTTGACGTCCCAGATGCAGTCCGAGGTCTTTTCCTTGGCGATCCGGGCGCGCATGTCGGCGGCGTCACGCAGCAGCTTTTCCGGGTCGACGGGTTCGTGCAGCACCGCGTCGATGGCACGGTTGACGCGGTCCTTCAGATCACCGGTCCCGGCGACGGCGCGGGCGCGGACCAAGGCCATGCGTTCCCAGGTCCAGGCACTTTCATCGTGGTACTGCCGGAACGCGGTCAGCGAGGTCGCCAACGGCCCCTTGGTGCCAGACGGGCGCAGGCGCATATCGACTTCGTACAGCGGCCCTTCGGTCATCATCGCCGTGACGCCGTTGATCATGCGCTGGGTCAGGCGGCCGTAGTATTGGCCCGGGGCCAGGGGCTTGGGGCCGTCGGATTCCGCAGCACCCTCCGCCGTGTCGTAAACGAAGATCAGGTCCAGGTCCGAGGCCGCCGTCATCTCGCGCGATCCCAGCCGCCCCATGGCGACGATGGCGATCTCGCCGCCTGGGATATGGCCATAGGTATCGGCCAATTCTTCGGCGATCCGGGGCAACAACCCGCCCAAGGCCGTTTCGGCGATATCGGACAGCGCGCGCGATGCGTCCAACGGCGCGATCTGCTTGTCCAGGCGTTGTACGCCGACCTGAAACCGGCGGTCATTGGCCCAACGGCGGACGGCGAGCAGCGTATCCTCCAGATCGCGGCAGGACGCCAGGGCTTCTTCCAGTTCCTCGGCCAAGGCAGCCCGGTCCGGCGGCGGGTCGAAGAAATCGGCGGTCAGGACGCAGTCCAGAATACCGGCGTGATTGCCCATGTGTTCGGCCAGGCGCGGCGCCTTGCCGGTGATCTCGACGACCAAGCCCAACAGGTGCGGGTTGGAATGAAACATGGAAAACAACTGCACCCCGCCGGGCAGCACCTTGAGAAAGCCATCGAAGCGCAGGATCGTCTTGTCGGGTTCGGGCGTGTCGGCGAGAGCGCGCAGCAGCACCGGCATCAGTTCCGTCAGCAACTCACGCGACCGGGTCGACCGCATGGCGCGGTAGCGCCCGTGGTGCCAGGTGCGGATCAGGCCATCGACCCGTTCCGGTTCGGCGAAGCCCATCTTGCGGATGGTCGCCAAAGTGTCCGGATCGGGGTCGGTGCCGGTGAATACCAGGTTGCCGCCGTCCAGGCCGTCCAGCCCCGCTTCGGCGCTGAGTGCCGGCGCATCGTTGAACAGCATGCCGTAATGCCCCTGCACCTTCTTCAGGTGCGCGGTCAACTCCGCCGCGAAATCGTCGCCGGTGGCATAGCCCAGGAACCTGGCGAAACGGGCGAAATCTTCGGGGTCGTCGGGCAGTTCGTGGGTCTGTTCGTCGGCGACCATCTGCAGGCGGTGTTCGACGCGACGCAGGAAATCGTAGGCGGTTTTCAGGTCGGCGGCCGTCTCATGTTCGACCTGGCCCTGTTCGACCAGTCCGTCGATGGCCTCCTTGGTTCGGCTGATGCGCAGGTCGGGGATGCGCCCGCCCCAGATCAGTTGCTGGGTCTGGGCGAAAAACTCGATCTCGCGGATGCCGCCGCCGCCCAGCTTGACGTTGTGGCCCAATGCCTGAATGCCGCCGATGCCGCGATGGGCGTTGATCTGACGCTTGATGGAATGAATGTCCTGGATCGCCGCGAAGTCCAGGTGCTTGCGCCAGATGAAGGGGCGCAGCCATTCCAGGAACCGGGCCCCGGCCTCCAGGTCACCGGCCACGGGCCGGGCCTTGATCATCGCCGCCCGTTCCCAGTTCTGGCCCAGGCTCTCGTAATAGGCTTCCGCCGCCAGGACCGAAATCGCCAGGGGCGTCGCACTGGGATCGGGGCGCAGGCGCAGGTCCGTGCGGAAGACGTATCCGTCGGCCGTGCGTTCGTCCATGACCCGCAGCATTTGGCGGGCGAGGCGGACCATGGCCGATTGCAACTCGCCGGGTTGGCTGGTCTGCATCACGTCGGGATCGAACAAAAGGATGATGTCGATATCCGACGAATAGTTCAGTTCCCTGGCGCCCAGCTTGCCCATGCCGAGAACGACCAGGCCCGATTCGAGGCTGGGATCGTTTTCATGGCGCAAGTCGATGGCCCCGCGCCGGGCAATCTCGCGCAGGCAGAAATCGCCGGCCGCCTTGAGGCAACTTTCGGCGATGGCGCTCAGGCCGCCGGTGACTTTCTCCAACGGCCAGTCGCCGCCGATATCGGCCAGCGCGATGGTCAGGGCGGCGCGCTTCTTGGCGACGCGAAGGCGGGTTTTCAGGGCGGCCTCGGTCTCGCCCTCGGGGGCTTCGGCGACCCCCGCCAGGATACCGTCCAGGGCCGCATCCGGCCCGTCGGTCAAAAGGCCGGTCGTGAACCTTGCGTCCGAGGTCGCCAATTGGCTAAGAAACGGGCTGTGCGCGAAGATGGCATCAAGCAGGGCCTTGGCCCGCGCGTTCCCGGCAAGGGCGCGCGCCGCCGATTCGACCATAGGATCATCGGACCGGGCGATGGCGGAATCCCACGATTCCCAGCCAATCGCAAGGGATTCGGGGTTTCCGGGCGTCGGTAGATCAGCTTTACTGCCGGTGGCCGCGATTTCAGGCATACTAACCAATTCTTCAGACCCGAGGGGCGAGAAGACTGCGGTAAGGGATTTCTGGGGTCAAGCGCGCTGACGGAGGCGTGGTGACAAACGACGAAAATCAAGGGCAACCGACGGCCAAGCCCCGGGGCAGCGGGGTCGCAAGGCAATGTTTTCGGGGGCTGATGCATTTGGTCGGCGGTTTGGCCGCCGGCATCGCCATCGTTGCGGGCCTGCTGTCCTGGCAGTTGTCCAAGGGCCCGATTTCGCTCAGCTTTCTGACGCCTTATATCGAACAGGCTCTTAACGAGCGCAGCGCCGACATGAAGGTCGATCTGGGGGATACCATCCTGACCTGGGCAGGTTGGGAACGGGCCCTCGATATCCGTGTCCTGGACGTCTTGGTCTACGATAATCCGGGCGCCATCGTTGCGGCCATTCCCGAAGTTTCATTTTCCCTGTCGTCGCAGGCGCTTGTTCGGCGCGGTGCCATCGTGCCGAAAAGCGTCGAATTGTTCGGCCCGCGCCTGGTCATGCGGCGCAACGCGGATGGCGAATTCGAAGTCAATCTGGGCGGCGGCCAGTCCGGCGGTCAGGCCGGCGGTCGCGTGTTGGGCAGCGGTTTGCTCGACCTGTTGATCGCCAAGGCCGGAACCCGCGCCGATGGCGGGGCGCAATTGGCCTATTTGACGCGGCTCAACATCGTCGGTGCCGAGACGGTCATCGTCGACGAGGTTTTGGGCCGACGATGGAGTGCGCCGGTCGCGGATATCCGCCTGGAACGGCACGCCGACGGCATCGACGGCGAGATTTCGCTGCAGATGGATCTGGAAGGACGGCGGTCCGAGGTCGTCGCCAAAGGCAACTATCAGGTCGATGAGGGGCGCCTTGCGGTCAGTGTCGATTTTGCCGATCTGGACCCCAAGGCGTTGGCCGAATTCCATGAATCCCTGAAACCGTTCGAACGCATTCAATTGCCGCTGCGCGGGACCGTGACCCTGGCCATGAACGTATCCGGCCCGCCGGACGAAATCGGCTTCCGGTTTACCGGCGGCGAAGGCGTCGTTCTGACCCCGGATCCTTACGAGGAATCGATCGCCGTCAAATCCCTGGTCATGGCCGGGCATTACGACGGCGCCGCCCGCACGGCGGCGATCAGCGATTTCATCGTCGTCGCCAAGGAAGGGGAAACCATCCGGTCACCCGGCGCGGCGGACCATCGCCTGCCCGTTGCGGGCATGAGCTTTTCCGGCACTTACTGGATGGATGACGACCGGCTCGAGGTCGCCCGCATGACCTTGGACACGGGCGGCCCGCTGTTGTCCGCTTCGGGTACGGTCGAGGACGTTACCCGCGGTGCCGACGGCGCCTTCGACGTGTCGTTGAAGAATACGCGGCTGAAAGACATCAAACGGTACTGGGCCCCGGAATGGGCGCCGGACGTCTATGCCTGGTGGGTGGAAAACGTGAAGGACGGCTTCGTGCCGGAGGTCGAAATGACCGTCCGCACGCGCGGCGGGGCCGACGGTATGGCGTTGACCTCGGTCGTCGGCGACATGGATTTCCGCGATGTCTCCATCACCTATCTGGAAGGCATGCCGATCATCACCGGCGGGGCGGGACGGGCCAGTTTCACCCATAAACGGTTCGACGTATTCATCGACCGCGCGCAATCGGCCGGCCTCGATTTGGGCGAAGGCCAGTTGTTCATTACCGGTCTGGCGACCGGCCGGGAACAAGCCGAGATTCATGCCGCCGTAAACGGCCCTCTGTCCAAGGCGCTGGCGCTGATCGATCATCCGCCCCTGGGCTATGCGACCGAAATGGGGATCGCGCCGGAAGATGCGGAGGGTACGGCCAAGGTGCATCTGCGCATCGCCTTGCCCTTGATCCTGGATCTCGATCTTCAGGATGTGCAGATCGCCGCCGATGCGCGCCTGCGGGGAGCCGCCATTCCCGGGGCCTTGCATGGCTTCGACCTGGACCATGCGGACCTGAATCTGGCCGTCGACAAGCGGGGCATGGAGGTTAAGGGGCGTGGCAATGTCGCCGGCATGCCGGCCGATATCTCCTGGCGTGAGAACTTCGGCGACAAGGTTCCGTTCCGTACCATTCTCGATCTGGCGGGCCGTATCCCGGATGTCGCCCATCTGCGAGAACTTGGTTTGAACGTCGGTATCCTGCATGAAGATCATGTCCGGGGGGCCGTCGGCGCGAACGTCCGGTTCACGGTCCTGAACGACAACGAAACCAAGGTCGAGGTGCGGGCCGATCTGGAAGAAGCCGAACTGAACATAGACCGCGTCAAATGGACGAAACCGTTGGGCGCGACCGGCCGGGCCGAAATGAACCTGACGTTCAAGGACGACAAGCCGCGCCAGATTACCCATTTCGCCCTTTATGCCGAAGACCTCGCCGTTGCCGGTCGGGCGAGCTTCGAAGACGAAGGCACCGCCGTTCAGCGGATCGATTTCACGCAGATCAACCATGGCCGTACCGACATGAAGGGGGCGCTGATCCGTCGCGCCGACGGCGCCTGGGACCTGGGGTTCCATGGCGCGTCGCTTGATCTGGCGCCGGTGTGGAAGGACCTGATGGACGGCGGCGGCAAAGAGGTTTTCGGCGATTTCGTTCTGGCCGCCGAATTCGAAAAGGTCTGGATCGATGCCGACCGCTCGTTGGCCGATGTCTCCGGAACCTTCCAACGCGAAGATCAGATTTGGCGGACCGTCTACCTGCAAACCATGCTGGATAACCAGACGGCGCTCAATGTCAGCCTCAAACCGGGCGCCGACGGCAATCGGACGCTTGAAATCGGCGCCGCCGACGCGGGCGTGGTGCTCCGGACCCTGGGCCTCTACGAGAATATGCAGGGCGGCCTGATGCAGTTGACCGGGACCTTCGCCGACAATCAGCCGGATCGGCCGTTGCAGGGTCAGTTGATCGTCCGCGACTACCGCGTGCTCAAGGCGCCGGCGCTGGCCCATCTGGTCAGCATCATGGCGCTGACCGGCATTCTCGATGCTCTGGAAGGCGACGGGCTGGGGTTCGCCGTGTTGGACATTCCGTTCACCATGCGCTCGGGCGTTATCGAGATCACCGATGCGCGCGCCGCCGGCACCTCGCTCGGCTTCACGGCTTCGGGCACGGTTTATACCCATGCCGACGTGGTTGACCTTCAGGGCACGGTGGTGCCCGCCTATGCGCTGAATTCGGCGCTTGGCCGCATCCCGATCATCGGCAATATCTTCACCGGGGGCGAGAAGGGCAGCGGCCTGTTCGCCGCCAATTTCCGCATGACCGGGCCCCAGGAAGACCCCAAAGTCGACGTTAATCCCTTGTCGGCGTTGGCGCCGGGCTTCCTGCGTCGTTTGTTCGGCGTGTTCGGCGAGTCCGCGCCCGCGCCGGTGGAGGACCCGAGTTCCCTCCTGACGACGCAATGAGCGGCCTGACACGTGGGATTATCGGCGCGGGTCGGGCCCGTCTGTCCGTCGCACTGGCGACTTTCATCGCCGTTCTGTTCGTCCTGCGTCTAAGCCTCTTTCCGGGGGCTTCGGACGACGACGGTGAAATCCTCTATTACACCCAATCCTGGGGGCTTCTTTACAAAGGCAATCAGCCGCCGCTCTATGCCTGGTTGGTTCTTTCGGCCGAGGCCGTGGCCGGGCCGGTCATGGCGGCGGTTCTGGCCGTCAAATTTCTATTGCTGGGGGCGTTCTACGGCTTCGCTTATCTGGCCGGGCGGCGGCTGTTCGCCGACGGCTTGTTCGCGGCCCTGGCGCCACTCGCCCTGGTCGCCTGTTTCTTCATCGGCTGGGACGCCGTCGTCAATTATTCCCACACGATCCTGTTGCTGGCCGCCATGGCGGCGGTGCTTTGGCTGACCCTGCGTCTGGAAAACCGGAACGGCTGGGCGGACTATCTCTGGCTCGCCTTAGCCGTCGCGGCGGGGCTGTTGGCGAAATACAATTTCGCCTTGTTCCTGCTGCCGTTGTTGGCGGGGGCCTGGCGGCACGGCGGGCTTAGGCCACGCGTCTTTTGCTTGAAGTTCTGGATTGCCCTGGCGTTGGCTGGCCTTCTTGCGGCGG
>NZRL01000184.1 GCA_002696205.1 Rhodospirillaceae bacterium
GGCGAACCGCCGAGCCGTCTTCCGTCGGGCGGGAGTCCTTGACCTGTGAATCGTCATGTCCGCAAAAAGGGCACCGCATCTGTCGTTTTCTCCCCAGTTCCCCTGAGCGCCGGCGGGGTGATCCCCCTGCCCGGCATCAATATCTTGTGCGTCTTTTTACCGCCCGGTTCTAAACAAGCCGTTACCGGGTCTCGTAGATCGGGAAATCGGCGCAAAGCTTGCCGACGGCTTCCGCCGCCGCCTGCTCGGCCGCCGAATTGTCGTCCGGATTGGCGGCCAGACCGTCCAGCACGTCGGCGATCAGGTTGCCGATCTGCTTGAATTCGTCGGTGCCAAAGCCCCGCGTCGTGCCCGCCGGGGTGCCGAGCCGCACGCCCGAGGTCACCGTCGGCTTTTCCGGATCGAACGGCACGCCGTTCTTGTTGCTGGTCATGCGGGCGTTTTCCATGGCGGCCTCGGCCTTGTCGCCGGTCAGCCCCTTGGAGCGCAGATCGACCAGCATCAGATGCGTGTCAGTGCCGCCGGCAACGATGTCGAAGCCGCGCGAGATCAGGGTATCGGCCAGGACACGGGCGTTATCGACGACGCGCTGGGAATACTCCTTGAACTCGGGCCGCAGCGCTTCACCGAAAGCCACGGCCTTGGCGGCGATGACGTGCATCAGCGGCCCGCCCTGCAGGCCCGGGAACACGGCCGAATTGATCTTCTTGGCGATCGCTTCGTCGTTGGTCAGGATCATGCCGCCGCGCGGCCCGCGCAGCGTCTTGTGCGTGGTCGTCGTCGCGATATCGGCATAGGGGAACGGGCTGGGGTGCACACCGGCCGCGACCAGACCCGCGAAATGGGCCATGTCGACCATCATCAGCGCGCCGACCTTGTCGCAGATTTCGCGGAATTTCGGGAAATCCAGGGTCCGGGGATAGGCAGAACCGCCGGCGATGATCATCTTCGGCTTGTGCTTGAGGGCCAGTTCCTCGACCTCGTCGAAATCGACGCGGGCGTCCTGTTTACGCACGCCGTACTGCACGGCGTCGAACCATTTGCCGGACATGGCGGGCGGCGCGCCATGGGTCAGGTGCCCGCCGGCGGCGAGGGACATGCCCATGATGCATTCGTCAGGCTTGATCAGGGCCAGCATGACGGCGCCGTTGGCCTGCGCGCCCGAATGGGGCTGCACATTGACGAAACCGCAGTTGAACAGCTTCTTGGCGCGCTCGATCGCCAGGCTTTCCGCGACGTCCACATGCTCGCAACCGCCGTAGTAGCGCCGACCGGGATAACCCTCGGCGTACTTGTTGGTCATGATCCCGCCCTGTGCCTCGAGGACCGCGCGGGAGACGATGTTTTCCGAAGCGATCAACTCGATCTTGTCCTGCTGGCGGGCCAGTTCGGCGCGCTCGGCGGCATAAAGCTCGGGATCGGTCTCCGAAAGCGGGCTTTCGAAAAAGCGGTTGAGCGAGGGGTCCGCGTATTTAGGGGTATTTGCGTCGGGCATATCGTTGAACGTCCTTAAGTTCGAAATTCGAGGTCAGCGCCCGGGCGTCGTCGCCGTCGGGCGGGGTTCGGTGCGGTCGGCGGCGCTTAGGCCGGCGACGACAGCTTGTCGACGCGCCGCCCGTGGCGGCCGCCTTCGAAGTCGGTTTCCAGGAACGCCTTAAGGCAATCCTTGGCGGTTTCGGGGCCGATCATGCGGCCCCCGAAGCAGATCACGTTGGCGTCGTTGTGCTGGCGGCACATACGCGCCCCCAAGGCATCGTGGATCAACGCCGCGCGGACTTCCGGGTAGCGGTTGGCGGCGATGGAGATGCCGATGCCGGAACCGCAGACCAGAACCCCCTGCTCCGCCCGGCCGTCGCGGATGGCCTGGGCCATGGCAAAGCCGAAATCCGGGTAATCCACGGAGTCTTCGGAATTGGTCCCGAGGTCCAGAACCTCATGGCCCATATCACTAAGTTGCTGCTGCAATTCGCTTTTAAGGGCAAAGCCTGCATGATCGCAGGCAATCGCGATGGGTTTGGCGCTCACGGGGGCTCACCGTTACTGTTGGGGTCTGCGTTCGTCCGGCGGCAGTGATACCACATCTCGATTTTCGCCGCCATACGAACACAAGGGCTTCACGTCGATCCAGATGTTGAAAACTGCCGGTTTCGGGAATTCAAATGAAAGAACGGGGCACGGAAATCAAGCGATGAATTGTCCGGGAACAAACCGTCTCAGGCCAGCAGGTCGGTGCGCCCCGGCCGTCCCGTGGTTCGTGCCTGTGCGCGGCGTTTGCGCAAAACGTATTTCAGCTTTCGCACCGCCAGACGTTCGATCATCGGCTGGGAATAGGTGGCATCGCAGACGGACACGACCTCGACCCCGGTAATCGGATCGATGGCGTTGACCCGGACGTACCGGCCCCGCGGGTGGAACTCGAACAACACTTCCGGCAGGTAAACGTCGTCGTCCTTGGCCATTCATCGTCCTTGCCCGGCCTTTTCGCCGGGCGCCCCGGTCGGCGGGTGGGGGCCGCCCCGGTTTGGGTGCATCTCCGATCCAGGGAACAATATTTCTTAGCAACCATCAAGGCAGAGTGCGCGCGGGCCGTTCCGGCCCCAGTGACGCAAGGAAATCGCGAGACCCGTTGACTTTCGCCGATCCCGGGGGGATTTTGACGGCGTCACATCAACCCTGGGACGATCCAACCTTGGCCACATTTCCCCGCAAACGCATGCGCCGCAACCGTCAGGCACCCTGGATCCGTCGTCTGGTGGCGGAAAACGTGCTGACCGCCGACGACCTGATCTGGCCGGTCTTCGTCGTGGACGGCGAGAACAAACGCGAGCCCGTGCCGTCCATGCCCGGGGTTGACCGGCTGTCCATCGATTTGCTGGTTCCCGCCGTGGCGGAGGCCCGCGACCTGGGTATTCCGGCGATTGCGATTTTTCCCTATACGGACGAGACACTGAAAACGCCGGACGCCCGCGAAGCCTACAACCCGGACAATCTGGTCTGCCGCGCCGTGCGCGCCGTGAAGGCGCAGGTGCCGGAGGTCGGCATCATCTGCGACGTGGCGCTCGACCCCTTCAATTCCGACGGCCATGACGGCCTTGTCCGGGACGGCGTGATCCTCAACGACGAAACCGTGGAGATCCTGGTCAAACAATCCCTGGTTCAGGCCGAGGCCGGCTGCGACATCATCGCGCCCTCGGACATGATGGACGGGCGGATCGCGGCGATCCGCGACGGCCTCGACGGCGGCGGGTTCCAAAACGTCTGCGTCATGTCCTACGCCGCGAAGTATGCGTCCGGTTACTACGGGCCGTTCCGCGACGCGGTCGGCTCCTCCGGCGCGCTCAAGGGCGACAAGGCGACCTATCAAATGAACCCGGCCAATGTGGACGAAGCATTCTGGGAAGTCGCGTTGGACGTCGGCGAAGGCGCCGACATGGTCATGGTCAAGCCCGGCCTGCCCTATCTGGACGTCGTCCGGATGGTGAAGGAGAAGTACATGATGCCGACCTTCGCCTATAACGTTTCGGGCGAATACGCCATGCTGCGCGGCGCCGGCGACGCGGGCTGGATCGATTACGACAAGGTGATGATGGAGACCCTGGTGTCGTTCAAGCGCGCGGGTGCCGACGGCGTCCTGACCTATATGGCCCTCGACGCGGCGAAGCTGTTGAAAAAGATCTAGAGGCCAGGCCCCGTTCGCGGACTAGAGCCGCGCCCGGATGTTCAGCAGACGGTTGACGTCCAACACGACCATCAATTCACCCTCCAGCCGGTAGACACCGACCGAGAACTCGCGCCACACGGGATCGAGGGTCGCGGGATTGCGTTCGTACAACTCGTTGGACAGGCTGACCACGTCGCCGATGCTGTCGACCAGCAGGGTGTAAAGTTCGTGGTCCTGTTCGACCGTCACGCCCATGGCTTCGGCGGAGGTTTCCTTCGCCGCCGGCAGGCCCAGACGAACGCGTACGTCGATCACGGTGACGATGCGGCCGCGCAGGTTGATGGAGCCGCGCACTTCCGGCGGCGCCAGCGGGATCGAGGCGATACGGTCCGGGGTCAGGATGTCCTGGACCATCAGCACCGGGATGCCGAACAACTGGTTCTTGACCCGGAAAGAGACGAAATCGTCGAGATCCTCGCCCGGATGGGTGGCAAGGTTGTGGGTTTCCGCTTCACGCAGGGCCCGGGACGAGTTCGTGGTCTGAATTTCCGTCATGTCGAACGCTCCAGTCGTTGCAGCTGTTCGCGATCGGAAACCACGGGCGATCCCGTCCGACGCGAAGGTGAACGCATAGTATTCGGCGACGGCGGCCGTTTCAATACAGACAAAGGTATGTGGTGGTTGGAAAAAACGGCGTGGCCCCCGGGGGTTGGAGAAACCGGTTCGGGGCCGGACTGAAAGCGGAGTTAGGCCGCCAGCCAACCCGCGATCAGGTCCAGCTGATCCGTGGCCATCAACGCCGGGGCATGTCCGACGCCCGGGATTTCATGGGCCGTGACCGCGGGCCCCCTGCCCTGCATTTCGGCCAAGGTCTCGGCGCGCAGCAGGTCCGATTCCGCGCCCCGGATCACGGTCACCGGGCACTGCACGGCGTCCCAGACGGGCCAGAGGACCATGTCCTCGCCGACGACCGAGGCAAACGGCTTGGCGATACCCGGATCGTATTTCAGGGCGATGCGGCCATTGGATTGCTCCGCCATGCTGTGTTTCGTCAGATGTGCCCATTGGCCGTCGGTCAGCGGACCGAACGGTGCGTGGACGGTGCGCAGATAGCTCTCGGCCTCTGCCATGTCGGCGAAATCGGGGGCACCCCCCACGTAATCGGCGATCCGTTGCAGTGATTCCTTGGAAATCACCGGTCCGGCGTCGTTCATCAGAAGCCTCTCCACCGGTGTATTCCCGGCGGCGGCGGCGAACATGCCGAGCAAGGCCCCCATGGAGGTGCCCAGCCAGGCGACCTTGTCGACGTCCAACCGCGCGATCAGCGCCGTCAGGTCGGCCAGGTATTGCGGCGTACCGTAGAGATCCGGATTTGCGAGGCGCCCGCTTTCGCCGCGCCCCACCACGTCGGGGCAAACCACCCGCCAGGTGTCACAGAACCGTTCGGCGACGGCGTCGAAGTCACGGCCGTTGCGGGTCAGCCCGTGGACGCAGAGAAGCACCGGCCCGTCCGCCGGTCCCCATTCCCAATAGACGACGTCGTGAAAGGCCCCGGCGGCGGAAAGGCCGCGAAAGGATTTGCGCTGCATGTCCGGCATCTCCTTCCCGCCCTTCCGTTCCGCCGATTGGGCGCTAGATCACGCCGCGGTCGCGCAGCTTGGAAATTTCATCCGAGCCAATACCCAGAACCTCGCCCAGGACGTCATCCGTATGCTGGCCCAGGACGGGCGGCGCATACCGGTAATCGACCTCGGACTTGGAGAATTTCAGCGGGCTGGCGACCATCTTGACCGGCGCCGTACCCGTGGCCGGGTGCGGCATTTCCAGGTTCATGCCGCGCGCGTTGAAATGCGGGTCGGCGAAGACCTGGTCCAGGCGGTTGATCGGCCCGCAGGAGACGTTGTTCTTCTCCAGGTTGGTCAGCCAGAATTCCGACGGCTGCGCCGCGACGATCGGCTTCAACAAGGCGACGATCTCGTCACGGTTGGAAACGCGGGCCGCGTTGGTCGAGAATTTCGGGTCTTCGGCCAGTTCCGGGCACCCGGCGACCTGGCAGAACCGCTGGAATTGCCCATCGTTGCCGACGGCCAGAATGATATCGCCGTCCGAAGTCGCGAAGGACTGATACGGCACGATGTTCGGGTGCGCATTGCCCAGACGCGGCGGGTTCTGGCCGGTCGCCAGGTAGTTCGCACCCTGGATCGACAGGATCGCCGCGGTGGTGTCCAGCATGCCGATATCGATGTGCTGGCCTTCGCCGGTGACCTCACGATGACGCAGGGCCGCGTTGATGGCGACGGCGGCGTACATGCCGGCGATCAGATCGGAAATCGGGATGCCGGCCTTCTGCGGCGGGCCATCCGGCTCGCCCGTGGTGCTCATGAAGCCGCCCATGCCCTGGATCAGCACGTCGTAGCCCGGGCGTTTGGCATAAGGCCCCGTGTGTCCGAAACCGGTCACCGAGCAATAGACCAGACCGGGGTTGTCGTCTTTCAACTGGTCATAGCCCAGGCCGTATTTGGCGAGGCCGCCCGTCTTGAAGTTTTCCGCCAGCACGTCCGACTTGGCGATCATCCGTTTGGCGATGTCGACGCCTTCGGGCTTGGTCAGGTCCAGGGTGATCGACCGCTTATTGCGGTTGGCGCAGGTGAAATAGGCGCTCTGATCCGTGTCCTGACCGTCGCCGTCCTTCAGATAGGGCGGCGCGAAGCCGCGGGTGTCGTCCCCTTTGCCGGGCATTTCGACCTTGATGACGTCGGCGCCCAGGTCGCCGAGAATCTGCGTGCAGGAGGGGCCCGCCAGAATGCGGGTCAGATCGAAAACCCGAAGGCCGCTCAAGGGTCCGGACATGAGATATTTCCTTTTGTTGCTGGCCCCTTATTGTGGGCGACAGGCATTGGATGGGAAAGGCCGAGGCCCCCGCCAGAGGAAGGTTCGGCCCAAGATTCGGTTTCGCGCGATGTATACCCTCAAGCCCCGTTTCCCGCAATCCGGCGGGGCGATTTTTTCAACCGCCGCCACCGCTCGGCAGACCCCCGCATGCGCCGCTTGCGTCTGAGATGGATTGTCCTGGGCGCGATCGCCCTGGCGGTCGCCCTGCCGGTGGCGATGCTCTCCCGGACCCTGCCGCAGACCGGGGGCGAATTGCGTCTCCCCGGCCTCGGCCACGCGGTCCAGGTGATCCGCGACGGCCACGGCATCCCGACCATCCGTGCCGAAAACTGGGATGACGCGTTCTTCGCCCTTGGGTTCGTCCATGCCCAGGACCGGTTCTTCCAGATGGAGATGACCCGGCGGGTCGGCGCCGGTCGGTTGTCCGAACTGGTCGGTGCGGCGGGCCTGGGCACCGACCGCTACATGCGGAAACTCGGGATCTACAAACTGGCCCAGGCACAGGCGGCGACGGCCTCCCCTGCCCTGAAACAACGCCTCGATGCCTATGGTGCGGGGATCAATGCCTGGATCGCCGAAACCGGCTGGCCGCGGGCCGTGGAATTTATTCCGCTCCTGCACGCGCCGGAACCCTGGCTGCCCGCCGACAGCCTGATCTGGGGCAAGCTGATGGCCCTGCGGCTGGCCAACAACTGGCGGACGGAATACCTGCGCCTGGGCTTGGCGCAACGGCTGACACCGGCGCAGATCGAGTTTCTCTGGCCGCCCTATCCCGAGGATGCGCCGATCGCCCTGCCCAAGCCGGGCAGCGTCTCTTTTAACGACCTCGCCCCTTTGCCGGTTATGGCGTGGGATCCGCGCGCCGTCGGTGCGCCGTCGACGGCGTCGAATGCTTGGGCCCTGGCGGGCAGCCGGACCGCGTCGGGCAAGCCGGTGCTGGCCAGCGACCCCCACCTCGAATTCCGCGCACCGATCCTCTGGTATCTCGCACGCCTGGAAACGCCGGACGGCGTGCTGGCCGGGGCCACGGTGCCCGGCGTGCCGTTCTTGGTGATCGGCCACAACGGCCGGGTCGCCTGGGGTTTCACGACCACGGGGGCGGATACGGAAGATCTGATCGTCGAGACCCCGGCGGCGCCCCGCAGCTACCGCACGGCAGACGGCATGGCCGAGTTTCGGGTGCGCAGCGAGGTCATCGAGATCCGGGACGGCGAGGCCGAAATCGTCGAAATCCTGACGACGCCAGACGGCCCAGTCCTGACCGATGCCCCGGCGACGGGGGCGCAGCATCCATTGACCCTGACGGCGCCCTATCTGGATCCGGATGACCGCACGCCCGAGGCGCTGATGAACCTGAACGCCGCGACTTCGGCGGCGGAGGTCCAGGCGGCCCTGGCGGATTTTCATGCCCCTGTGCAGAACCTGCTGTTCGCCACGAAAGACGGCCATATCGGCCAGATCACCGCCGGGCGAATTCCATTGCGGCGGCGCGGCGACGGGCGCCTGCCGCTGGTTCGAGCGGACGGCCCCGTCGGTTCGGCGGGCTATCTGTCATACGACGCCCTGCCCCGGTACCTCGACCCGACGGGCGGCGCGGTGATGAACGCGAATAACAAGGTAACGCGGGCCGGCACGGCGCCCGACCTGACCCGTGACTGGCCCTCGCCCTTCCGCGCCGAACGGTTGGCGGCGCTGCTTTCAACGGGCAAACCGGACAGCCGGGCCGCGCAGATGGATATCCGGTCCGGCGCGGCGCGGATGCTCATTCCGGCGGCCCTGGGTCTGCTCGACGACGCCGGTCGGTCGCACCCCCTGGCCCAAATGCTGGACCGATGGGACGGCGCCATGGACCGCACCGGCCGCGAACCTTTGGTCTACATGATCTGGGCGCGGCATTTGAAACGCGCGGTCTTCGCCGACGACCTGGGCGCGCAATACCGGGATTGGCACGGATTGCGCACTCAGGCGCTGGCTGGGGCGTTGACGACAGCCGCTGGGGCCGATTGGTGCGATGACCGAGGGACGCCGGATATCCGGGAGACCTGCGCCCGGATGGTTGCCCGCGCATTCGACGCCACGGCCGAAGATTTGGCGCAACGCGACACCGACGCCGGACGGTCCGTTCTATGGGGTGACGTCCATGTCGCGCGGTTCGAGCATCCCGTTTTCAGGCATATCCCCCTGCTCGCGGAATGGACGGCGGTCGAGATCGCGACCGACGGCGGGAACGCGACCCTGAACCGGGGCGCGATGTGGCTGGGCCGGGACAATGCGCCTTTTCAGCACCGGCACGGCGCGGGCCTGCGGGCCATCATGGACTTGGGCGATCCGGGGGCGAGCCGGTTCATCATCGCCACCGGCCAGTCGGGCAATCCTCTGAGTTTCCATTATCGTGACCTGGCCGAGATCTGGCGGGATGGCGGCGGCTTGACGCTGGCGCCGCCGGAGAACGGTTCGGGCGATGTGCTGAAAATCCTGCCCTCGCGCTGATGAAGGGTGTCAAAAGCGGGCCGAAGGTGTAAGAAAGCCCCGTTCCACCCAATGCCTTTGATCTGATCGACCCGGACATCGCCATGACCGTGACCATTGAGACCATCCGAGACGCCGCCAAACTTCTCGAAGGCGAGGTCAACCGCACGCCCGCGATGCGGGTGCGCCGGCTGTCTCAGATGACGGGTGCCGAGGTTTATCTGAAGCTGGAAAACCTGCAGGTCACGGGATCGTTCAAGGTGCGTGGCGCCGGAGTCAAACTGGCCAGCCTGACCGACGACGAAAAAGCCAAGGGCGTCGTCGCGGCCTCGGCCGGGAACCATGCCCAAGGCGTCGCCTTTCACGCCGGGCGGCACGGTCTCGACGCAACGATTTATATGCCCGAGGGCACGCCGTTTACCAAGGTTGGCCGGACCGAAGACCTGGGCGCCACGGTCGTACTGGAAGGTACGGATTTCAACGCTGCGCGCGATGCCGCCATCGCCCATGCAGAGGCGACCGGAAAACTGTTCATCGCGCCCTTCGACGACGCGCATGTGATCGCCGGTCAGGGCACGGTGGCGTTGGAGTTCCTCGAAGACGTGCCGGACCTGGACGCCATGATCGTACCGATCGGCGGTGGCGGTCTGATGGCCGGTTGCGCCGTGGCCGCCCATGCCCATGATCAGCGAATTGAAATGGTCGGGGCGCAGGCCGGTCTGTTCAACTCGATGGCCGCCGCCATCGCTGGAAAGCCGTTTTCCGGTGGCGGCACGACCATCGCCGAAGGCATCGCCGTCAAGGTGCCGGGGGACCTGACCCAACCGATCATCGCCGAGCATGTCTCGCACATCACGGAGTTGAGCGAGGAGCAGTTGGAGGCCGCGGTTCTGCTTCTGGCGGAAGGCCACCGCATCGTCGCCGAAGGCGCCGGCGCCTCGGGTGTCGCGGCGCTGCTGGCCGCCGGCGGCAAATTCGCCGGCAAGAAGGTCGGCATCGTCGTGTCCGGCGGCAACATCGATTCCCGCCTGTTGTCCAACGTGCTTCTGCGCGGCCTGGTGCGGGGCGGCCGGATGGTCAGCCTGCGCATCAAGATGACCGACAAACCGGGCATGCTGTCCGAGGTTTCCGGCCTGATCGGCGGCCTCGGCGGCAATATCCTGGAGGTCTATCACCAGCGCCTGTTCTTCGAAGGCCCGATCAAGGACACGGAACTGGACCTGGTGATCGAAACCGTGGACGCCCAGCACGTGCAGAAGATCGTCGCCGCGCTTTGCGAGGCCGGGTTCCAGACCCGCGCATTGTCGGAAACGGAAGCCTGAGCGACGGCGTCCGCGCGGCCGTCCCTACAATCGATAAACGAGAAGCCGCGTTCGGCGCCGGTCGTCGACGGTAACGACCTCGTCCGGTTCGACCCCCGGCACGGCGAAACTGTTCGAGACGAACAGGCTGCCCGGTTGCATCTCGTCCTTGGCCTTGGCGTAGAGCCGTTCCATGGGAACCGGGGACAGAAAGCAATAGACCATGTCGAAAGTGCTTAGATCAGCGCGCCAGATCGACAGGAAATGCACGCCCAGATTCGCGCGCGGCTGAACCAATAGGCGCAACCGGGTGAACAGATAGACCAGCGGCGCCGTCTCGAAGCCGTCGAACCGGGCATCCGGCCGGACGTCCGCGAGATGCCAGAGCGCCCCGCCCAGGCCGCTGCCGAGATCGGCGATGTGTGTTCCTGCCCGCTTCGGCGTCAGGGTTTCCAGCGCCCGCCAGGTTTTGGAATTGGAAAGGTAGAGCGGCACGCCTTCGCCGACTGCGTTCCAGTAGATGGCCAAGAGCACCACAAAAACGGCGGGAAACACCCAGACGGGCGGCTGCAGGTCCAACATGACCCAAAGCAGGACCGGTGCCACGGCCTGGACCGGCAGCCACCATCGCGCCAGCCCCATGGGCAGGGTCGCGACGGCCGCCGCGACACCCCAGACGATGCAGAGCGTGGCCGGTGGCGCCGGCCATCCGGCACGCCGCAGCAAGGCGGCGACAATGATTGTGACGATGCCGCCCACGAGTTGCGCCGCCACCGCGCGAACGATGGGAAAGGCGAACAAGAACGGGGGGTTATCCCTGCTCACTTAATCCACGGTAGGAGCTTTGGAAATAGACCAAAGGCGCTTTCGTCCGATCCACCCGGACCTCTTCAACCCGGCCCACGACGATCCGGTGATCGCCGCCGTCATGGACCGCATGGGTACGGCAGGACAGCGCCGCGGCAACGCCGTCCAGGAGCGGTGCACCTGTCGTCCCGGTCGAATGTCCATAGCCATGCATGTCAAAGGTCTGCGGCCCGGCGAAGGCATTGGAGACCTCCCGCTGATCGTCGGCCAGCAGATTGACGGCGAAGCCGCCATCGGGCTCGGTGAAACAGGCGATACAGCCGGTCCGGTTGTCGAGGCAGACCAGGACCAGCGGCGGGTCGAGCGACACCGAGCAGAAGGCGCTGACGGTGACACCCACGGGGCCGCGTTCGTCGCCGGCGGACGTCACCACGGTGACGCCGGACGCGAAGCAGCCGAGAGCGTTTCTGAATTCGATTGGATCAACCATGACGGACGGCCGGATCATCCCCCCAAGGACGTAAAAAGTACATGCGGACGACCCCATCAATACGTCGGGCCGGGAAGCCGAGGCAAGCCTTTACCCTTTGCCAATATTTTTTCGTGTTTACTGGGGATTGGCCCGTTGAATTATTCCATCTGGCTTATGGTGCTTCGGCGCGAGAAATGCTTGTCTTTTGGGATGATAGGGCGATAGCTTTTGCGACGTGCGCCGTCGCCCCAATAAACGGTCCGGCGCGAACCTTGCTCTTGGAGACTGCTTGAATGCTATTCATCGTCGGCTCACTCGTCGTTCTCGTTGCCGTGTTCGGCGCCTATGGCGTGCACGGTAGCTACGGCGTTCTGTGGCAGCCCCTTGAATTCATCATCATTTTCGGCGGCGCCATCGGCGCCTTCGTCAGCGGCAGCCCAAAGCCCGTGATCAAGGGTGTAATGGGATCATTTGGCGCGCTGATCAAAGGGCCGACCTATACTCGAGAGCATTACGAAGAGCTTCTTGGCTGCCTTTATTCGGTGTTCCGACTTGCCAAGACGAAGGGCGATCTGGCGCTCGAAGCGCATGTGGAAAAGCCCGAGGAAAGCACCCTGTTTTCCAATTTCCCCCTGTTCCACCACGATCATCACGCGGTCGAGTTCCTCTGCGACTATCTCCGGCTGCTGACCCTGGGGGCGTCGAATCCGCACGAACTGGAAGCGGTCATGGACGTTGAGTTGGAGAAACACCACGAAGAACTGCACGCGATCTCCGGCGCCTGGCAGAGCATGGCCGACGCGACCCCGGCTCTCGGGATTGTCGCCGCCGTGTTGGGCGTTATCGTGACCATGGGCTCGATCACCGAGCCGCCGGAAGTTCTCGGTAACCTGATCGCGGCCGCGCTGGTTGGTACGTTCTCGGGCATTTTCTTCGCCTACGGCTTCATGGCGCCCATCGCATCGTCCCTGACCAACACCTACGCCGCCGATGCCGCTTATCTGAACTGCATCAAGACCGCCCTGATCGGCCATATGCAGGGATACGCCCCGCAGGTGTCCGTCGAGTTCGCGCGCAAGACCCTGAGCCACGGTGTGCGGCCGACCTTCGCCGAGGTCGAGGAAATGGTCACCAACCTGCCGGCGGCGGCGTGACGACAACGGGCGCGGCCGGACCCGGCGCGCCCGAGGACAGATCCTCCAAGACGGATCTCCATAGGAAGGCCTGATGGCGGAAGAAGTCACAAAACAACCGATCATCATCAAGAAGATCAAGAAGGGTGGCCATGGCCACCACGGTGGCGCGTGGAAGATCGCTTACGCCGACTTCGTGACCGCCATGATGGCCTTCTTCCTGTTGCTGTGGTTGTTGAACTCGGTGACGCAGGAATCGCTCGAAGGTATTTCCAACTATTTCGCCCCGATCTCGACCTCGCAGACGACCAGCGGTTCCGGCGACATCCTTCAGGGGAAGACGATGTCCGAGGAAGGCATCGCGCAAAGCACCACGGCGCGTGACAGCGTCACCGTCGACCTGCCGCCGCCCAAAGCCGGCACCGGCGGCGATTTGTCCGAAGGCGAGTCTGAATCGAAAGCCGATCCGACGGACGAGGACATCGAGGCCCAGGCCGCCCGGAAGGAACAGGCGGAGTTCGAGGACGCTCAGGAAGAGCTTCAGAAGACCCTGGAAAGCGTGCCGCAGATGCGCCAGTTGAAGAACAGCCTCCTGGTCGACAACACGCCCGAAGGACTGCGAATTCAGCTGATCGACCGCGACGGCCTGGCCATGTTCCCGTCCGGTTCGTCCAGCATGTTCGTGCACACGAAACGCCTGCTGGAACTGGTGTCCAAGGTAATCCTGGAAATGCCGCAGGATATTGCGATTTCCGGCCATACGGACGCCACGCCGTTTTCCGGCCAGGACTATGGAAACTGGGAATTGTCGTCGGATCGGGCCAATTCGGCGCGCCGGGAGTTGGAGCGGTTCGGCGTCCCTGACGCCCGCGTTAAACGGGTTGTCGGCAAGGCGGCGACGGAGCCGCTGATCGCGGACGACCCCAAGCATGCGTCGAACCGGCGTCTCTCGATTGTCCTTTTGCGCGGCACCGGCCGCGAGGCGGAAAAGGCCAAGGCCGAGGAAGCCGCCAAGCGCGAACGCGAGAACGAAGCCCTGCCCGGCCTGAACGAAATCAAACGCCAGCAAAGGCGCGAGGATATCGGCCTGCCCACGGCGCCGCGACAGCCGGCCCCCGCGCCGGTTCAGCCGTCGCAACCGGGCCAGCCGGCCTTGCCGTCGCTGCCGGGGATCAATCTTGAAATCCAGGGCACTATTACGCCACAGTAGTGGCATGACGGATCAAGCATTGGGGGGCTTGGTCGGCGCATTTCATCGAATGCGCCAAGATCGATATGCAGGGATAGATCATGCGCCATAAGCCGATCTCCGACGCGCGGTTCTTTTTCGCCACCGCCCCTCTGCCCTGCCCGTATCTGCCGGATCGGGTCGAACGCCGCGTGGTGACCGAATTGTTCGGTCGCGACGCCACCCGCCTGCACGATCAATTATCCTACGCCGGGTTCCGTCGGTCCCATGGCATCGTCTATGCCCCGGCCTGTCCCGGATGTGATGCCTGCAAGGCCGTGCGCATCGGCGTCGACGGCTTCGAGATGCGGTCGTCCCTGAAACGGATCCGCAACGCCAACGCCGACCTGACCGCGCGCATGTCGCAGCCGGTCGCCGATCAGGAGCAGTACCGCCTGTTCCAGACCTATCAGTCGTCGCGCCATTCCGGCGGCGACATGTCGAAGATGGATTATCTGGACTACCAGGCCCTGGTCGAGGACACGCCCATCGACACCTTCCTGGTCAAGTTCCGCGACGCCAAGGGCACGCTGACCGGCGCCATGCTCGCCGACCGCCTGTCCGACGGCCTGTCGGCGGTCTACAGCTATTTCGACCCGGAACAGCCGAAGCGCGGCATGGGGACCTTCATGATCCTATGGCTGATCAACGAGGCCAAGCGCTTAGGGTTGCCCTACGTCTACCTGGGGTTCTGGATCGAGGGCTGCAACAAGATGTCCTACAAGGCCCGGTTCCGCCCGCTGGAGGTCCATACGGCCGACGGCTGGCTGCCGTTCGACGAGTTTACCTCCGACGAAGCCGCCGAATAGGCCCCTGTCCCCGCTCTCGTCGCTGCTTTAGCTGAACCGGCCCGACCGGGGGAAACCCTTAGGCACGTTGAGGCCCGCCTGCGCCCGCTTGCCGACCCATTGCTGGAATTCCGTTTCCGTGCGCGTGCCGCCCGATTTCCAGGTCAGGCCCTCGGCCGTGCGCATGGTCGTGACGTCCAACAGGCCACCCTTGTTGTAGCGTTGCAGGATCACGCCCTTGCCCCGGCCCATTTCCGGCAACTCGTCGATGGGGAAGATCAGGAGCTTGCGGTTCTCACCGACCACGGCAACCGCGTCGGCGCCGTCCATGACGTCGCAGATCGCCGCCGCTTCTTCCCCGGTCCCCACGTTCAAGACCTGTTTACCGTTCTTGGTCTGAGCCATCAGGTCGTCCGACGGAACGATGAAGCCGCGGCCCTTGTCGGACGCCACGATGTATTTCTTGCCAGTCTCGAAGACCGCCAGCGAAATCGGATCGTGGCCGTTGGGGATATCGACCATCAGGCGGATCGGCTCGCCATGGCCGCGCCCGCCCGGCAGCTTGTCGCCCGCGACCGTGTAGAACCGGCCGTTGGTGGCGAAGATCAGGAATTTGTCCGTGGTCTGGCCATGGATCAGGAACTTGAGGCTATCGCCTTCCTTGAACTTGACCTCGGTCTCCGGCTCGACATGACCTTTGAGTGCACGGATCCAGCCTTTTTCCGACAGGACGACGGTGATCGGTTCTTTCTCGACCATGGCTTCCAGGGGCACGATGACGGCGGTCGGCGGGCCGGAGATTTCCGTCCGCCGGGCGCCGATTTCCGTCTTTTGCCCGAAGGCCTTCTTGGTTTCGGCGATTTCATCGGAAATCGTCTTCCAGCGCGCGTCCTCGTCCTTCAACAGCTTCTTGATGGCGCTGCGTTCCCTGCCCAATTCGTCGTTCTCGCGCCGGATTTCCATTTCTTCCAGCTTGCGCAGCTGACGCAGACGCATGTCGAGGATCGCATTGGCCTGAACCTCGGTCAGGTCGAACCGTTTCATCATGACGGCCTTGGGGTCGTCTTCCTCGCGGATGATCTTGATGACCTCGTCCAGGTTGAGGAAAGCGATCAGCAACCCGCCCAGGATTTCCAGCCGCCGTTCGATCTTCTCCAGGCGGAAATTCTTGCGTCGGATCAGAACCTTGTGGCGGTGATCCAGGAACGCCTGCAGCACCTCGCGCAGCGACATGACACCGGGCGTGTTCGAAGCGTCCAGCACGTTCATGTTCATGTTGAAGCGGATTTCCAGGTCCGTTTCCCGGAATAGATGCTCCATCAGGGTTTCGGCATCGACGGCGCGGTTCTTGGGCTCCAGGACGATACGGACCTCTTCCGTCGACTCGTCCCGAATGTCCTGCAGGATCGGCAGCTTCTTGGCGATGATCAGGTCGGCGATCCGCTCGATCAGCTTGGCTTTCTGTATCTGATAGGGGATTTCCGTGACGACGATCTCGTACTGCCCGCGGCCCAGGTCTTCGATCTGCCACTTCGCGCGCAGGCGGAAGGCGCCGCGTCCGGTCTTGTACGCCTCGACGACCGTGGCCCGGTCCTCGACCAGGACCCCGCCCGTCGGAAAGTCGGGCCCCGGAATGAAATCGCAGAGCTTATCGAAGGTCGCGTTCGGAAACTTGATCAGATGGGTCAGCGCGTCGCAGAGTTCGCCCACGTTATGGGGCGGAATGTTGGTCGCCATGCCGACGGCGATCCCCGTGGCGCCGTTGGCCAGCAGGTTCGGGAAATTGGCCGGCAGGACGATGGGCTCTTCTTCCTCTCCATCGTAGGTCTGGCGGAAATCGACCGTGTCCTCGTCGATGCCGTCCAACAGAGCCGAAGCGATCTCGGTCAGGCGCGATTCCGTATAACGCATGGCGGCGGGGTTATCGCCGTCGATATTGCCGAAGTTGCCTTGCCCGTCGATCAGCGGATAGCGCACGGAGAAACCCTGGGCCAAGCGGACCAAGGCGTCGTAGATCGCCTGGTCGCCGTGCGGGTGGTACTTACCCATGACGTCGCCGACCACGCGCGCGCATTTCTTGAACCCGGCCGCCGGGTCGAGCTTCAGCAGCCGCATGGCGTAGAGCAGCCGCCGGTGCACGGGCTTCAACCCATCGCGCACATCCGGCAACGACCGCGAAACGATGGTCGACAGCGCATAGGCGAGGTAGCGCTCGCTCAGCGCCTGGGACAAGGGGGTGTCGCGGATTTCCCCCCCTGCTCCGTCGCCGAAGTCTCCGGGGGGCGTGATCGCGGTCATGGAAGCTGTCCTTACTCTCTGGAATTCCCGCTCATCTGGGGCGGGGTCGCCTTAATTCGCACCAGATATAGTACATTCAGGGGGTGTCCGGTCAATGCGCCGCTACCCGTATCAGAGTTATTTTTTTGCCGCGAAACGGTCGGTCAGACGCTGGCGCGCAGGCAGCCGCCCGGGCCGTCCCTCAAGAGCATGATTTTCCAGGAAAAACCCGGTCAGTTTCAGGCCGGCGACGGCCTCCTCGGTCGTCTCGGCGACCCCGGGGCCGCGCAGGAACGGCGGCAGCGGCAGCATGCGGTCGTGGTAGGGCCGCCCGGCGGCGGTCGAGACGGCACGCCCGGACTTGGGCGAAACATAGGTCAGATTCTCCGTCTCGCCGGTCGCGGCGCAGGCCGTGAGGTCGAGACCGAAACCCAGTTCGCCCAAGACGCCCATTTCCCATTGCACATAGGCGGAACCGAGCAGAACCCCCTGCTCCGGCTCGTCCAGAACGGCCATGAGGCCCGCGAGGCCGTGGTAGATGGCGGGATGCTCTTCGCCTTCGGGCAACAGGGCCTCGGCCACCGCACAAGCGGCAGTCAGGACGGCCAGGCCCAGGGGCCGGTCCAGCAAGGCCGCTGCCGGGGCCTCCAGGACTTCCGTGGTCAGGGTGCCGAGGTGTTCCGGCAGGCGCCCGCGCCAATCCAGAGTGACCAGATTACCGACCTGCAACCCGCCGCGCTTGCGCCGGCCCGCCCCGCCGCGGACAAGACCCGCCTGGCGCCCCCGGTTTTCCGTCAGGGCGCTGACGATCAGGGCGCTTTCGCCGTGTTTGCGGGTCGCCAGGATATAGCCCCGGTCATGCCATTCCATGGCGGAACGCCTTACTCCAATGGCTCAAGACCATTCCTTTGACCGTGATCGGGCCCGGGGGTCAAGCGTCGAAGTCGAGGCCCCATTCGGCATAGCGTTCGCGGTCGTCCTGCCACTTGCCGCGCACCTTTACGTGGACGAACAGGTGGATTTTCTGATCGAGCAGGTCCTGCAGTTCGGCGCGCGCGGCGGCGCCGATCTTCTTGATCATCGCCCCACCCTTGCCCAGGACGATGCCCTTCTGACTGTCGCGTTCGACAAAGATCGCCTGATGCACGCGGGCCGATCCGTCGGCCTGTTGTTCCCAGTCCTCGGTCTCGACGGTCAGCTTGTAGGGAAGCTCCTGATGCAGTTCCAGGAACAGCTTCTCGCGTGTGATCTCGGCCGCCAGCAGGCGGGCGGGCATGTCGGAAATCTCGTCCTCGGGATAGAGCCAGGGGCCTTCCGCCACGGCATCGGCGAAGGTCTGGGCCAGATCGGCGACGCCGTCGCCCGTATTGGCGGATACCATGAAACAATCGGTGAAGATGCCCGTATCCATCAGCTTCTGCGCCAGTTCCAGCAGCGCCGGTTTGGCGACGATGTCGATCTTGTTGAGGATCAGATAAGCCTTCCGGTTTTCTTCCTGAAGCCGGTCGATGATCGCCTGCGACCGTTTGTCGATCCCGGCCTTGGCATCGATCAGCAAGGCGACCGCGTCGGCGTCCTTGGCCCCGGACCAGGCGGCGGCGACCATGGCGCGGTCGAGACGGCCCTTGGGCTCGAAGATGCCGGGGGTGTCGATCAGGATGACCTGGGCGTTGCCTTTGATGAAGATGCCCAGCACGCGGGTTCGCGTCGTCTGTACCTTGGGCGAGACGATGGAGACCTTGGCGCCCACCAGACGATTCACCAGGGTCGATTTACCGACGTTGGGGGCGCCCAGAATGGCGATGAACCCGGCGCGGGTGGCGGGGGTTTCGTTCATGACTTGCTCCAACTGTCGAGCATGGCTTGGGCGGCGGCCTGTTCGGCTTCCTGCTTGGCGCCGCCGGTGCCGGTTTGCGGGGCGCGGCCTTCGACCGAGACGGTGATGGTGAAGGTCGGCGCGTGATCAGGCCCGGTCTGGTCCGTGACGGCATAGCCGGGCAGGCTCAGGCCCGCTTTCTGGCAGCGTTCCTGCAAGCGCGTCTTGGCATCCTTCAGGGGGCCTTTGTGGGCGTCGGCGCGGGCTTCCCAATGGCGGCGGATGAAAGCGGCGGCGGGCGCGAACCCGCCGTCCAGAAACATCGCGCCGAGCAATGCCTCGCAGGCATCAGCCTGGATCGACGGATTGTCGGCCCCGCCCCCGGCCTTCTCCCCCGGCGACAGGCGCAGACAATCGGCCAGATCCAGGTCGCGCGCGACCTCGGCCAGGGTTTCCTTGCGCACCAGGGCGGTGAAGCGGTAGCCCAGTTCGCCCTCGGTCTCGTCGGGAAAACGTTCGTAGAGCAGCGCCGAGACGGCCAAGCCCAATACTCGATCGCCCAGAAACTCAAGCCGTTCGTTGGAATTCAGGCGGTCCGACTGCCCCGAGGCATGCGCCAGCGCCTGCTTCAAAAGGGATGGATCGTCGAAACGGTGGCCCAGGCGGTCCTGCAGGGCCGAAAGGCGCTTACCGGCGTCGTCGCCGCCGCTCATTCAATGCCCTGGAAGATTCGGCTGAAACGTACGGTTTCCGGCCATTTCCAGGGCTTCCACAGGTCGCCCGCGGTGGAGAAGAACAGGAATTCGGCCCGGCCCACGAGGTTCACCGCCGGAATGAAGCCGACATCGCCGTAACGGGAATCGTTCGACCGGTCGCGGTTGTCACCCATAGCGAAATACATGCCCTCGGGGACCTTGTAGACCCGCGTGTTATCCATCGGATCGTTGTCGGATTCCTCGAGGATGTAGTGCTGCACCCCGTTGGGCAGGGTTTCGATGAAGCGCGGCACCCGCCGGGTCGTGCCGAAGTCGTCGGTCGAGACGAAATCCTCGACCCGCTTGCGTTCCACGGGCGTGCCGTTGATGTGCAGGATGCCGCCCGTGACCTGGATTTCGTCACCGGGCAGGCCGACGATCCGCTTGATGAAGTCGGTCTTGTTGTCCGACGGCAGCTTGAAGACCATCACGTCGCCGCGCTCAGGCATCGATTCCATTACGCGCCCCGGAATCAGGGGCAGCGAGAACGGCAGCGAGTGCTTGGAATACCCGTAGGAAAATTTCGAGACGAACAAATAGTCGCCGATCAGCAGCGTCGGCAGCATGGAGCCAGACGGAATGTTGAACGGCTCATAGGCGAAGGTGCGGACGACCAGCGCGATCAGGATCGCGTAGCCGACCGTCTTGATGGTGTCCCAGAGGCCTCCGGATTTGTCGCCGCTCATCTGCTGTTTTCCGTGAATTTCCCAGGTCGCGCTGGGGTGTCTGTGGAGTGTCTATGGCGCCGCCGGCCGCTGTATCGACCGGTTGGCGGGACTAAACGCGGCTCAGCGTCAAAGGTCAAGCGCCTTCCTTGTCCGGCCGGGCCCGCCCCCTTATCCGCCCGTGCCTTCGGGAACGGCGGAAATGATGACCATGGCGTGGGCCATGGGATATTCGTCGGTCTGGGAGACATGGACCTGCGCCGTCATGCCGGGCGGCGTCAGCTTGTCCAAGCGCGCCTTGGCCCCGCCGGTGATCAGTATATAGGGCTGCCCCGTCGGCAGATTCGCGACGACCATGTCGCGCCAGAACACGCCCTGGCGGAACCCGGTGCCCAGTGCCTTGGAGCAGGCTTCCTTGGCGGCGAAGCTCTGAGCGAAGCTGGAGGCCGGATTCTGGCGCCGAAAGGCCTTTTTCTGTTCACCCTCGGCGAACAGGCGCTGCACGAAGCGGTCGCCGAACCGGTCCAGCGTCCGTTCGATGCGACGGATATCGCAAAGATCCGTGCCGATGCCGATGATCATGGAATAGCGGGCGTCCGGTGGCGCATCACGGGGCCTAGGCCGACCGTTCGCCGGTCGCATCGGCCCGTGCCTGATCCATCAGGGCGCGCATCCGCTTGATGGCGCTCTCCAGACCACCGAAGATCGCCTCGCCGATCAGGAAATGCCCGATATTCAATTCGACGATGGTCGGAATGGCCGCGATCGGGCCGACCGTGTCGAACGTCAGGCCGTGTCCGGCATGGCATTCCAGGCCGATGGCATCGGCATGGGCGGCGGCCGCGATCACGCGGGCGAGCTGCGCCTCGCGGTCGTCCGGGGCCGCGTCACAGTAGGCCCCCGTGTGAAGCTCGACCACGGGGGCGCCCAGGGCCTTCGCGGCGTCCAGTTGCTTCACATCGGCCTCAATGAACAGGGAGACGCGGATGCCCGCATCGCCCAGGGCATCGACAAAGGGTTTCAGGCTGTCGAAACCGCCGGCGGCGTCCAAGCCGCCTTCGGTCGTCCGTTCCTCGCGCTTTTCCGGGACGATACAGGCGGCATGCGGCTTGTGCCGCAGGGCAATAGCGAGCATTTCGTCCGTCGCCGCCATTTCGAAATTCAACGGCAGGTCGATCTGATGGGCCAGACGCTCCATGTCATCGTCGGAAATATGACGGCGGTCTTCGCGCAGATGCGCCGTGATCCCGTCGGCCCCGGCCTGTGCCGCGGCGCGGGCCGCGCGCACGGGGTCCGGGTGGCCGCCGCCGCGGGCGTTTCGGATGGTCGCGACATGGTCGATGTTGACGCCGAGCCGAAGGTTATTAGTCATTGAAGTTCTACCTGAATCCGGATTCGTAACGTGTTGATAAAATGTGGTTTCAGCCGCGCGAGCGTTCGACGGAATTGACCGCCGGCGACGCCCTGAGGGCGGCGATGATATCGGTCAGATGCTTGACGTCGCGAACCTCGACATCGATCAGCATGTCGAAGAAATCGGTCGACCGGTTGATGATCTTGAGGTTCGAGATATTGCCGTCGTTCTTGGCGATCATGGTCGAAAGATCGCCCAGGCTGCCCGGCGCGTTGGCGACGGTGACATGAACCCGGCCGACATGCAGTTCGTGCTGCGCCTCGTCCCGGTCCCAGGCCAGGTCGAGCCAGCGTTCCGGCTCGTCCCCGTAACCTTCCAGGGTATCGCAATCGATGGTGTGGACGGTGACGCCGCGCCCGGTGGTGACGATCCCGACGATGCGGTCCCCCGGCAGCGGATGGCAACAGCCGGCGAAATGCATGGCCATGCCGGGGATCAGCCCTTGGATGGGGACCCCGCCCTCGCCCTTCTCGCGGCTGCGCTTGCGGTTGCGGGCCTCGGCCAGGGGCACGACGCGCTCGTCGTCCTGGCCCTTCTTCGTCTGCTTCTTAGCGCGCGGATAAACGGCTTCCAACACGTCGCGGCCCGGCAGATGCCCCAGGCCGACGGCGACGTAGAGGTCTTCTTCCGTCGATTGCCCCAGCTTCTTGAGCACGCCGGAGATGCCCTTGTCCGTCAGGTCGAAGTCCGCTTCCTTGAACGTCCGCAACAGGATCGAGCGGCCCAGCTTTTCGTATTCCTCGCGTTCCTGCAGGCGGACAAAGCGGCGGATACGGGCGCGCGCCTTGCCGGTGACGACGAAGCGTTCCCAGGTCGGGTTGGGCGTCTGCGCCTTGGAGGTCACGATCTCGACCTGATCGCCATTCCGCAGCTCCGTGCGCAGCGGCATCATCTTGCCGTTGATCTTGGCGCCGACGCAGTGGTCACCGACCTCGGAATGGACGGCATAGGCGAAATCGACCGTGGTCGCGCCGCGCGGCAGGTTGATCAGGTCGCCCCGGGGCGTAAAGCAGAACACCTGGTCCTGGAACATCTCCATCTTAGAATGCTCGAGAACTTCTTCCGGATCGGCGGCGTGTTCCAGGATATCCAGCAGTTCACGCAGCCAACGGTATTGCGTGACGCCGTCCTGGTTGGGAATGCCTTGTTTGTAGTTCCAATGGGCGGCAACGCCGAATTCGCCGACTTCGTGCATCTTCCGGGTGCGGATCTGCAGTTCGATGCGCTGCTGATGCGGGCCGAACACGCCGGTGTGCAACGACTGATAGCCGTTCGGCTTCGGCATGGAGATGTAGTCCTTGAACCGCCCGGGCACGACCCGATAGGCATTATGGGCGACGCCCAGGGCCTTGTAGCAGTCCTCGATGCTGTTCACGATGATGCGGAACGCCATGATGTCGGAAAGCTGTTCGAAGCCGACATCGTGCTTCTGCATCTTGCGCCAGATCGAATAGGGCGTCTTTTCCCGGCCGTGGACTTCGGCCTCGATGCCGTTTTCCTTCAACGTTTCCGACAATTCGCCGATGATCTTGGGCACCAGTTCGCCGCCCTGATCGCGCAGGGTTTCCAACCGCTTGACCACGGCGCGGCGCGCTTCCGGATTGATTTCGGCGAAGGCAAGATCCTCAAGCTCGGTCTTGATTTCCTGCATGCCGATGCGTTCGGCCAGCGGCGCATAGATTTCCATGGTTTCCATGGCGATGCGGCGGCGCTTTTCATCCTTCTTGATGTAATGAAGGGTGCGCATGTTGTGCAGGCGATCGGCCAGCTTGACCAACAGGACGCGAATGTCCTCCGACATGGCGAGGACCAGCTTACGGAAGTTCTCTGCCTGCTTTTCACGGTCGCTTTGATATTCGATACGGGTCAGCTTGGTGACGCCGTCGACCAGTTGCGCCACTTCGTTGCCGAAGTGGGACTTGATGTCGTCCAGCGTCGCCGGAGTGTCTTCGATGGTGTCGTGCAACAGCGCCGTTTCAATGGTCGCGCTGTCGACGCGATAGTTGGTGAGGATGCCCGCGACCTCGATCGGGTGCGAGAAATAAGGGTCGCCCGAGGCCCGCAATTGCGATCCATGCGCCTTCATGGCGAACACGTAGGCGCCATTGATCCCGACCTCGTCCGCATTGGGATCGTAGGCCTTGACCCGTTCAACAAGTTCGAACTGGCGGATCACCTGACGGCGTCCCTTTCAAATCAGTCCAGGACGACACCGGCAATGGTGGAAAATTCTTTTCGCGGAAGGCCTTAGTCTTCGTGCGGGATGTCCGCGTCCTGGAACACAACATCGGCCCCCATGGTAGCAGGCTCCGCGCCGTCGTCCACGTCCAAAGTGTCGTCGCCATCGCCGTCGCCGGACGGAGCGGCTTCGCCGGCGGTCATGAGCTGCATGGGCTCGGGAATGGCCGGGTCCAGGTCTTCGATCGATTCCTCGATCTGCACGTATTTCTGCAGGCCCTTGATGAGGGACTCTTCCAACTCGGGAAGCTCGACCGCTTCCTCGGCGATTTCGCGCAAGGCGACGACCGGGTTCTTGTCGTTGTCGCGGTCGACGGCGAGCGGCGCACCGGCGGAAATGTGACGGGCGCGCTGGGCCGCGAGCATGACCAGCTCAAAGCGGTTGGGGATTTTCAGAACGCAATCTTCGACCGTAACGCGGGCCATGCGGTACCTCCAGGGGACGGAATGTCAGGAATCGGCTGCCGTCATCAATGACGGAAGGAGTGGGTTATATGCTTGAGTGCCGGGTTTTTCAAGCCTTTCGGCGGCTTATTCGGGCGGTTTCCATTCCGTGCCCAGATAGCCCCCGGCCTCAGGCATCTCACGGATTTCCTGATCCCCCGGCAGGTCGGCGATCAGGTCCTCGACCGGACGTCCCAATTTAGGGTGGCGCCAGCCGGCGGCCAGGTCGCGGATCGGCATCAAGGCAAAGGCCCGGGTATGCAGGCGCGGGTGCGGAACTTCTGGGTCGCCGGTCAGCACCCGGTCGCCGAAAACCAACAAATCCAGGTCCAGGATCCGTGCCGCGTTCCGCTCGCCCCGCTCGCGCCCGAACCTGGCCTCGACATCCAGCAGCAAGGCCATCAGGTCTTCCGGCGACCGATCCGTTTCGATCGCGACGGCGCCGTTGACGAACCAGGGCTGGTCGGAAATCGGCACGGGGGCCGTTTCGTACCATTTGGCGCAGGCCGAAATCGCGATACCCGGCGTTTCGGATAGATAGAACAACGCCGCCCCACAGGTCGCGCGCGGCGGCCCGAAGGCTTCCGTCGGCAGGTTGCCGCCGACGCCGACGATGATCGGCGCCGTCATGGTTTGCGCATCCCGCGGGAAATCACCCTTCCCTTGCGATTTTCGAGTATGAGACTTAAGTGTTTGGCCATAGGATTTACGTGATTTTTCCCACGCTGATATTTGCTTTGAGGAATTTGAGAAATGAATTTTTATCCGGAAGAACGCGTCGCGCTTTTCATCGACGGTTCAAACCTTTACGCCGCCGCGCGGGCGCTGAATTTCGACATCGACTACAAGCGTCTTTTGGCTGTTTTCTCTGATAAATGTCGGCTGATCCGGGCCTTCTACTACACCGCCATGGTCGAGGACCAGGAGTATTCGCCGATCCGCCCGCTGGTCGATTGGCTGGACTACAACGGCTACACCATGGTGACCAAGCCGACCAAGGAGTTCACCGATTCCGCCGGGCGGCGCAAGATCAAAGGCAACATGGATATCGAACTGGCCATCGACGTGATGGAGATGGCCGACAAGCTGGATCATGTCGTGCTGTTCTCCGGCGACGGCGATTTCCGCCGCCTGGTCGATGCAATCCAGCGCAAGGGCTGCCGCGTCAGCGTCGTCTCCACCGTCAAATCCCAGCCGCCCATGGTTGCCGACGAACTGCGCCGTCAGGCCGATATCTTCATCGAACTGCAGCACCTGCAAAAGGAAATCCAGCGCGCCGGCGGCGGTCCGTCCCAAGGCCCGCTGCTCGACGACGACGATGACGACGATTACGATTACGACGACGATGAGGGCGAAGCCGAAGTAGAGGTCGTCTGACCCGCTCGGGCAGACATCCGCTCATGACCGCCACCTTCACCGCCCCTCCCCACGATTGCGGCGCCTGTCCGCGTCTTGCGGCCTTTCGTGCCGAGAACCGGGCCAAGTTTCCCGATTGGCATAACGGCCCGGTCCCGTCCTTCGGCGGTTTGGACGCGCGTCTGTTGATCGTCGGCCTGGCCCCGGGATTGCGTGGGGCCAACCGCACGGCACGGCCGTTCACCGGCGACTGGGCCGGCGACCTTCTTTATCCGACATTGGGCGCATTCGGATGGACGCGCGGCACCTACGGCGGCGCGCCCGACGACGGGCTGACGCTCACCGGGTGCCGGATCACCAACGCCGTTCGGTGCGTACCGCCGCAGAACAAACCGACCGGGGCCGAAGCCAAGGCCTGCCGCCCCTATCTGATCGACGAGATCGCCGCCATGACGAACCTGCGGGTGATCCTGGCGTTGGGCGGGGTCGCCCATGCCAACGTATTGACCGTTCTGGGTCTGCGGAAGAAGGATCATCCCTTCGGCCACAACAACCGATTCGACATCGGCGACGCGGTCGGCCGACCCGGATTGTGGCTCGCGGACAGCTATCATTGCTCGCGTTACAACACGAACACAGGACGCCTCACGACCGAGATGTTCCACGACGTTTTCGCCGGAATATCAGAGCTGACGGCGGATTGAAGATGCGCCGCTCCGAGACGCTGGCCGGCTTCGGCCCATTCGTCCGGTCGTAACAAGGGCTTGGCGGCAAGCGTTTGTTCGGGTTATCGTTTTCCCGTCGCCGGCGACGCCGGTGCCTGTGCGAACGGAGGGACGGGATGACCGCGGAGATCGTCAACTTACGTCAGTATCGCAAGGAAAAGCAGCGCCGGGAGCGAGAGCAGTCGGCCGAGGAAAACCGTGCCAAGCACGGCCGGACCAAGGCATCCCGCCAGCAAGACAAGGCCGAACAGAGCCGCACCAAGCAGGACTTGGACGGCAAGCAGTTGGACCCGGAAAGCGACAAGCCGACCGGCTGACCGGCGGCCCCTGCCCTTAAAACATCCAAATTTTCAGAAGTTTATTGATCGAGATTCCGGGACGGCGACGAACCTGCCGTGCCGCCCCGCGTCGCTATAAACCCGATCAGGCCTCGTGGTTGTCTTCCGGCTCCAGCAGCCGGTGCAGATGCACGATCACGTACTTCATGTTGGCATCGTCGACGTTGGCCTGGGACGCGCCGCGCCAGGCGGTCAGCGCCTTGGCGTAATTCGGATAGATCCCGACCACTTCCAGATTGTCCGGATCGACGAAATCCTGGCTTTGGGGATCGGAGACCTTGCCGCCGAAGACAAGGTGCAAAAGCGCGTTCGACATTATGTTGACCCTTTTCGTTACGTGCCGGTTTGTTGCGTGCCGGTTTCGTGCCCGGAACTCTGCGGTCCCGGACCTTTGAGATTGCGAGACGCCTCCCTGGATGCCGACCTCACGGATTGTTCATCCGCGGACCAACTGTTTTTCCGCCGCTTGCCCTGGCGGTGCGGCGAATTTCCCTTAAACTAAGGGCAATTCCGCAGCCGGGCAATACGACCATTGTCCAGATTTCGCGGCTTCCGAAAACCGCCGGCGCGACTGCGCGGCGACAAACATCCGAAAGGCTTGAACCCTATGATCGACGCCTACTCCTGGCCGACGCCCAACGGCCACAAAGTCCACATTATGCTTGAGGAAACGGGGCTGGAATACAAAGCCCACCCGATCAACATTCAGAAAGGCGACCAGTTCAATCCGGACTTTCTCGCGATTTCGCCGAACAACCGCATTCCCGCCATCGTCGACAGCGACGGCCCGGGCGGAAAGCCCTACTCCCTGTTCGAAAGCGGCGCGATCCTGATCTACCTCGCGGACAAGACCGGCATGTTCCTGCCGAAAGACCCGGTCGCCCATTACGACACGCTGCAATGGCTGATGTGGCAGATGGGCGGCGTCGGCCCGATGTTCGGTCAGGCCCACCATTTCCGGGGCTACGCGCCGGAGAAGATCGAATACGGCATCGACCGTTACACCAAGGAGGCCGGCCGCCTTTACGGTGTCATGGATAAACAGCTGGGCAAGTCCGAATACCTGGCCGGCCCCGAAGTCACCATCGCCGACTTCGCGACCTTCCCCTGGACCCGGTCGATCGACCGCCAGGGCCATTCGCTGGACGATTTCCCGAACGTCAAACGCTGGTCCGACGCCATGAACGCCCGGCCCGGCGTGCAGCGCGGCGTTACGGTCCTGGAGGCCGACCGGGGCGAGCGCAAGGAACTGACGGACGAAGAACGCGCCGTGATGTTCGGCGACAAGCAATTCGCCAAACGTTGACGGTCCAAGATTCCATGGCCGCGCCGGGGCGTCGTTCCGGCGCGGCCGAAGGAGCATCGGACTTCCATGACGCCGGTTACCGGCCCGGGCAGGAGCAGAGCATGATTTTCAAAACCGCAGCGGCCGCCGCCGTTTTGTTCACCGTCTGCGCCGCGCCGGCGCAAGCCCAGGGTTTTCTGGACAAGCTGAAGAACGCGGCGGGGGCCATCACCTCCCCCGGCGGATCGACTTCGGGCGGCGGCGCCGGGGCGCTCGCCACCGACGAAATCATCGCCGGCCTGCGCGAAGCGCTCCGCGTCGGAACCGAAAACGTGGTCGGCCAGATCGGCACGATCGACGGCTTCAACGCCGATCCGAACATTCATATTCCATTGCCGCCGGACCTGCAGAAGGTTCAGGGCGTGCTGCGGAAATTCGGGCTCTCCGGCATGGCCGACGAGGTCGAATTGAAGCTCAACCGCGCCGCCGAAGCCGCGGCTCCAAAGACCAAGGAATTGGTCTGGAAAGCCATCAACGAGATGACCCTGGAAGACGCCAAGCGCATCTACGACGGCCCGGAGGACGCGGCGACGTCCTATTTCAAGCGCGTCGCCTCGACCGATCTGAAGGCGGTCATCAAACCGGTCGTCGACAATTCATTGAACGAGGTCGGTGCCGTCGCCGCCTATGACAAGCTCATGGGACAGTACAAGTCCCTGCCCCTGGTGCCGGACGTCAAAGCGGACCTCTCGAACCACGCCACGACGATGGCGCTCGACGGGCTGTTCTATTATCTGGCCAAGGAAGAGGCCGCGATCCGTCAGAACCCGGCCAAACGGACCACGGAAATCCTGACGAAGGTTTTCGGCGGCTAGGCGGTTCGGCTTATTTCTTCTTCTCGAACTTGACCGCGGCGGTCAGCCGCGGATGGGACCGATAGCTTGTCGCCCGGTGCCACAGCATGCCGTCGAAGATGACCAGTCGCGCCGGGCGGGATGGCAGGCCCTGGATCATGTTATTGACGATGAACTGCGTCTCGCCGCCTTCGTCGATGTCGTATTGCGGGGTGATGTAGAACAGGCAGGTGAAGACCTCGCCGTCCTGGTGGAAGTACGGGCGGTCGTTCGGCTGGAACAGGTTCACGTAGGATCGCTGCAGTTCCAGACCATTCAACTGATCGAATTTCGACTTCGCGATTTCGCCAAGGTATTTCGCCAGGTCCGTGCCGTCCAATTCCACGACCATGCCGACGGGTTCCAGGTTCGGCCGATCCCGTTCGCCGTAACTGTATTGCGTTTCGTGCAGCAGGAAATTGTAGATTTCGTTGTTCTTGTCTTCGGACATGACGTCGTCGAACGGATAAATCATTTTGGTCTCTATCGGTCGTGATCTGAACGGACGTGAAGGTATGGGCGTGATTGGGCTCTTTTAACATCCTTAATGCGGAATATGGCAACCGGGGTATTTATGATCCTGGGCCGTTCGTTCGCTCTAGTGGTTTTTGCGATATTTCAGGCCCTGCGTTCGCCATGCGGCACGACCGTTAATTCCATGAGAACGCGCCTCAAATCCTGTCGGGTTAGACAATTCGATTCATCTTGCATGCCGAAACAAGCTAAACTAAAGCAACGCCGGTGGCGTCGTGCCCTGCTCGATCCGGGTTTGGGTTAACGATCACCGGAATTTCGAAAAACCCCCCAGGTTCGCGGAGCAATCATGAGCTTGTACACAGATTATTTGGCTGAAATCGAAGAACGTAAAAAGCAGGATTTGCATCCGAAGCCGATTGAAGACGGGGCGCTGGTCGCCGAGCTGATCGAACAGATCAAGGATACCGGTAACGCGCACCGCGAAGACTCTCTGCAGTTCTTCATCTACAACACCCTGCCGGGCACGACGAATGCCGCCGGGGTCAAGGCCGCCTTCCTGAAAGAGATCATCCTCGGCCAGGCCGACGTCAAAGAGATTTCGCCGGAATATGCGTTCGAATTGCTCTCGCACATGAAGGGCGGGCCGTCGGTCGCGGTGCTGCTCGACCTGGCCCTGGGCGACGATGCCGGGATCGCCAAGGATGCCGCCGAAGTTCTGAAAACGCAGGTCTTCCTCTATGACGCCGATACGGATCGATTGGAAGCGGCGTTCAAGGCCGGCAACCCGGTCGCCAAGGACATTCTGGAAAGCTATGCCGAGGCCGAATTCTTCACCAAGCTGCCGGATATTGAGGACAAGATCGACGTCGTGACCTATGTCGCGGCCGAAGGCGATATCTCCACCGACCTCATGTCGCCCGGCGCCGAAGCCCATTCCCGCGCCGACCGCGAACTGCACGGCAAGAGCTTTATCTCGGAAGCTGCCCAGAAGGAAATCCAGGCGCTGAAGCTGCAGCATCCCGGCAAGCGCCTGATGATGATCGCCGAGAAAGGCACCATGGGCGTCGGCTCGTCCCGTATGTCCGGGGTCAACAACGTCGCCCTCTGGATGGGTGAGCAGGCCAGCCCCTATGTGCCCTTCGTCAACATCGCCCCGATCGTCGCGGGCACCAACGGCATCTCGCCGATCTTCCAGACCACGGTGGGTGTGACCGGCGGCATCGGCGTCGACCTGAAGAACTGGGTCAAGAAGGTCGATGCGGACGGCAATGTCATCATCAACAACGACGGCAGCCCGGTCCTGGAGGAGAAGTACTCCGTCGCGACGGGCACGGTCCTGACCATCGACACGAAAGCCAAGAAGCTTCTGAACGAAGACGGCACCGAAGAACTGGCCGACGTCTCCAAGGCGTTCTCGCCGCAGTCGATTGAGTTCATGAAAGCCGGTGGATCCTACGCCATCGACTTCGGCAAGAAGCTCCAGATCTTCGCCGCCGAAACGCTGGGCGTGGAACCGAAACAGGTCTTCGCGCCGAGCAAGATCGTCTCCCACCCGGGCCAGGGCCTGACGGCGGTTGAGAAGATCTTCAACAACAACGCCGTCGGCGTTCCGGAAGGCACCGTCCTGCACGCCGGTTCCGACGCCATGGTGAGGGTCAATATCGTCGGCTCGCAGGACACCACCGGGCCGATGACGGTCCAGGAATTGGAAGCCATGGCGGCGACCGTGATCTCCCCGATCCTGGACGGCGCCTATCAGTCCGGCTGCCATACGGCTTCCGTCTGGGACAAGAAAGCCCAGGCCAACACGCCGAAGCTGATGGCCTTCATGAACAATTTCGGTCTGGTCACCGGCCGCGACCCGAAAGGCGTCTACCCCGCGATGACGGACGTCATCCACAAGGTTCTGAACGACATCACCGTCGACGACCGGGCGATCATCATCGGCGGCGACTCGCACACCCGCATGTCCAAGGGCGTGGCCTTCGGCGCCGACTCCGGGACCGTCGCCCTCGCCCTGGCCTTGGGCATGGCGAACATCACCGTCCCGGAATCGGTCAAGGTGACCTTCAAGGGCAAGATGGCCGACCACATGGATTTCCGTGACGTCGTCCATGCGACCCAGGCTCAGATGCTGGCGCAGTTCAACGGCGACAACGTCTTCCAGGGCCGGATCATCGAAGTCCACATCGGCACCCTGCTCGCCGACCAGGCCTTCACCTTCACCGACTGGACGGCCGAGATGAAGGCCAAGGCCTCCATCTGTATTTCCAACGACGAGACCCTGATCGAGTCCCTGGAGATCGCCAAGTCCCGCATCCAGGTGATGATCGACAAGGGCATGGAAATCCCCTCGGGCATGCTCCAGGGCCTGATCGACAAGGCCGACGCGCGCATCGCGCAGATCAAATCCGGCGAACAGCCGGCGCTGAAGCCCGACGACAACGCCAAGTACTTCGCCGAAGTCGTCGTCGACCTGGACCAGATCAACGAGCCGATGATCGCCGACCCCGACGTCAACAACATCGACATCGCCAAGCGCTACACCCACGACACCATCCGCCCGATTTCCTATTACGGCGGCGACAAAAAGGTCGATTTCGGCTTCGTCGGGTCCTGCATGGTGCACAAGGGCGACATGAAGATCGTCGCCCAGATGTTCCGCAACCTGGAAAAGGCCAACGGCAAGATCGAATTCCACGCGCCGCTGGTCGTCGCCCCGCCGACCTACAACATCGTCGACGAGCTGAAGGCCGAAGGCGATTGGGACATCCTGCAGAAGTATGCCGGGTTCGAATTCGACGACACGCACCCCAAGACCGAGGCGCGGACGAAATACGACAACACGCTCTATCTGGAGCGTCCGGGCTGTAACCTCTGCATGGGCAACCAGGAAAAGGCCGAGAAAGGCGATACGGTCCTGGCGACTTCGACCCGTCTGTTCCAGGGCCGTGTCGTTGCCGACTCCGACGAGAAAAAGGGCGAATCCCTGCTGGCATCCACGCCGGTCGTGGTTCTGTCGACCATCCTCGGCCGCACGCCGAGCATCGACGAATACAAGACCGCCGTGGACGGCATCAACCTGACCAAGTTCGCGCCGCCGGCGGCGTAACGATCATTCTGGACGGTAGCGCCAAGGCCCCTTAGCCGTAGCGCTGCTGCTTCCACGGATCACCGAGATTATGATAGCCCCGGGTTTCCCAGAAGCCCGGGGCGTCTTTTTCCAGAAACGTGATCTGGCGCAACCACTTCGCGCTTTTCCAGAAATACAGGCTGGGCACCACGGCGCGGGCCGGGCCGCCGTGCTCGCGGGTCAAGGGCTCGCCGTTCCAGGAATGGACGATCAGCGACCCGTCGGCCAGGAAATGGTCGAGGGGCAGATTGGTCGTATAGCCGTCGTGACAATGGAGGACGGCGAAGGCCGCCTCGGGCCGCAGGTCCGCCGCCTCGGCCAGGGTCTTCACCAAGACCCCGCCCCAGCGATTGTCGAAGGTCGACCAGGAGGTCACGCAATGAATGTCGCTGGTCGTCTCGGCCTGCGGCAGGGCGAGGAACGCCTCCCAATCCAGGGTCAGCGGTCGGCCGACCGCCCCCGCCACTTTCATCACCCATTGGTCGGTCGGAATCAGCGGATGCTGGCCCAGGTCCAGGACCGGCCAATCCTTGGAGAGGTGCTGGCCCGGCGGCAGGCGCCCGCCGCCGTCCGTCCGGCGCGTTTGCGGCTGGCGCTTTTCGCGCGCCCATTGTTCCTTGGTTTCGGTCAGTTTGGATTTCTGTTCGCCCAGAACACTGCCGGGCTGGCCTTCGAACAACGCCTTGAAGCGGTCATCGTCCTTGTCGGCCATGAGAAGCTCCGCCCTAGCCCTTGTCGCGCATCAGCCGCGCCTTCTGGCGGCCCCAATCACGGGATTTTTCCGTCTCGCGCTTGTCGTACTGGCGCTTGCCTTCGCCCAGTGCGAGTTGAACCTTGGCCAAGCCTCGCTTGTTGAAATAGATCGCCAGCGGGATCAGCGCCATGCCCTTGCGGTTGACCGCGCCGCCCAGGCGCGCGATCTCGCGCCGGTGCAGCAGCAGCTTACGCTTGCGCTTGGGCTCGTGGTTGGCCGGGCCCGCCTGCTCGTACTTCGGGATGTCGGCGTTGTAGAGGTAAAGCTCGCCGTCCTCGTCCGCCGCATAGGCGTCGATCAGGGAGCCCCGGCCCTGACGCAGGGATTTCACCTCGGTCCCGGTCAGCATCAGGCCGGCCTCCATGTCCTCGACGATCGTGTAGTCGCGCCGCGCCTTGCGGTTCTGCGCCACGATATTGCCGGGTGGGCCCTTCTTTTTCTTCTTCTGTGCCATGGATGAAAACTCCGCTGGGGCGCTCCTTAGGGGGCGCCCAGGCGGATTAGTTCAGCAGGCCGACTGCGACCATGGTGTCGCGCACCTTGGTCTTGTTTTCGTCGGAGATATCGCAAATCGGCAGGCGCGCCTCCGGCGAGCATTTGCCGAGCAGCGAGACCGCGAACTTCACGGGGCCCGGGCTGGTTTCGCAGAACATGGCGTTGTGCAGCGGCATCAGCCGGTCCTGCAGGTCCATGACCTTGTCCATGTCCTTTTCCCGCCAGGCGCGCTGCATTTCGGAACACAGGCGCGGGGCCACGTTGGCCGTGACGGAAATGCAGCCGTGGCCGCCGCCCGCCAGGAACGGCACGGCGGTCCCGTCCTCGCCGGACATCTGGCAGAAATCGGCGCCGATGGCGAGGCGCGTGTTGATCGGCCGCGCCAGGTCCTGGGTCGCATCCTTGACGCCGACGATGTTCGGCAACTTCGCCAGGCGCGCCATGGTCGCGACCGACATGTCGACGATCGAACGGCCGGGGATGTTGTAGATGATGATCGGCAGGTCGCCCGCGTCGTGCACGGCTTTGAAGTGCTGATAGAGCCCTTCCTGCGTCGGCTTGTTGTAATAGGGCGTGACGACCAGGGCGGCGGCGGCGCCGGCGGACTTCGCGTGCTTGGCAAGCTCGACCGCTTCCTGGGTCGAGTTCGATCCGGCACCCGCGATGACCGGCACGCGGCCGTCGGCGGCTTCGATGCACCATTCGGTGACCTGCATGTGTTCTTCGTGGCTGAGGGTCGGCGATTCACCGGTCGTGCCACAGGGCACAAGACCGTCGGAGCCTTCCGTGATCTGCCAATCCACGAAGCTCTTGAACGCCGATTCGTCCACCGCACCGTCTTTGAACGGGGTAATCAACGCAGGGAAAGAGCCCTTGAACATGGTTCACTCCTCGGGTCTGGATCGGGGGTCTTGAAGTTGTGCGGACCATAGCCCCCGCCGCGCCCGGCGGCAAGCACGGACGATGCCGCGCCGCACCCAAGCGGAACCGTGTCCCCGGCGGCGAAGCGTCACAATTGCGTTGCTTGTTGAACAGGCGTTCAAATCGTATCATTCGCGCCATGTTACGGCGGATCGCAAGGCTGGTTGACGTGGGGCCGCCAAGACCAGGAGGCCCCGTGCCATCGGCATCGATCCGATGGATGGGCGTCGTTTGTCTTTGTGCCGGCTTGGGATTCGCGGGCGGGCTCTCGCCGGTCGTACCGTCATCCGCCGCCGCCGCATCGAAAAACTCCGGCAATATGGGTGCGTCCCGTGCGGTCATACGCCCCCTGCCCGTCAAGGCGCGCGATCTGTCCTTGCTGCGTAAGGCCTTCGAAGCCATGGATGCGGGCAAATGGGATCATGCCCTGGCCCTGCGGGCCCGGATCAGCGATCCCTTCGCCCGCAAGCTGGTGCAATGGCAACGCCTGTCGTCCTGGCGCAGCCCGGCGGAGTTCGATGAACTCTCGGCGTTCCTTTACGACAATCCGCAATGGCCGCATGCCCGGCGCATCGCCTACAAGGCCGAGGCAAGGCTGTCCGCGACGGCGACCGACGACGAGGTTCTGGCCTTCTTCACCGGGCGGCAACCGATCACCGCCTTGGGCAAGGCGCGCTATGCCGTGGCGCTGTTGAACCACGGGGATCAGGCCGACGAAGTCCGCGCCACGGAGATGCTGCGCGACGCCTGGATCAACGGCGATTTTTCCAAGGCGGACGAAAAGCATTTCATGGGCCGCCACAGCCGCCGCATCCGCACGACCGATCATATCGCCCGCCTGGACCGCTTGTTGTGGGAAGGGCGCTACTGGGCCGTTCGCCGCCATCTCTGGCGGGTACCGAAGGCGTATCAAAAGCTGGGGCTGGCGCGGATTTCCCTGCGCCGTCAGGTCGGTAACGTCGATGCCCTGGTTGCACGGGTGCCCAAGAATCTGCAGCGCGATCCCGGCCTGATCTATGAGCGGCTGCGATGGCGCCGGAAGAAGGGCAAGGAATCGGCGCTCGACCTCGTCCGATATCTGCCGGGTGATCAGCCCTATGCCGAAAAATGGTGGGAGGAACGATCGACCCTGGTGCGCCGCGCACTGCGCCAGGGCTTCATCACCGACGCCTACCGCATCGCCCGCAACCACGGCCTGCACGAAGGCGCCGACTACGCCGAGGCGGAATGGCTGGCCGGATGGGTGGCCCTGCGCTTCCTGGACGAACCCAAGGTCGCGGCCCAGCATTTCCAACGCATGTATGCGCGCGTGAACTACCCGATCAGCCTGTCGCGCGGTGCCTATTGGATCGCCCGCAGCTTCGAAGCCATGAAAGAGCCCGAGCGCGCCGCCGAATGGTACGCGCGGTCGGCCCGGCATCCGACGACCTATTACGGTCAATTGTCGCTGGCGCGGGTGGACCAGTCGGCTGTACTGCGCCTACCGGCAGACCCGAAACCGGATGCCGACCTGGTTCGTCAATTCGAAGACCACGAAATGACCCGGGCGTTCCGCATGTTGTCCGCCGCCGGGATCGACGCCGCATTGCGTCCGTTTCTCCAGGAACTCCTCTCGCGGGCCGACGAATTGCCGGGCTGGCGTGTGCTGACCGCCGATCTGGCCGCCGAGGCGGACCGGCGCGACCTTGCCGTCAGTGTTGCCAAGCTGTCTCTGCGCGAGGGCCAGATGATGCCGACCCACGGATATCCCGCGATCACCCTGCCCCGCCTGCCGGCGAAGTGGAACCTGCCGACCCTGGAACAGGCATTGGTCCTCGGCATGATCCGTCAGGAAAGCGCCTTTCGCGGCAACGCCGTCAGCCGCGCCAGCGCCCAGGGCCTGATGCAGCTCATGCCCGCCACGGCGAAGGTCGTGGCCAAGCGCCAGGGCCTCGGTTATTCCCGATCCCGGCTGATCAGTGACGCCAGCTATAACCTGACCTTGGGGCAAACCTATCTGGCGGGACTGTTGACCCAATTCGACGGCTCTTACGTGCTGTCCATCGCGGGCTACAACGCCGGGCCGCATCGAGTGCGCCGCTGGCTGAAGGAATTCGGCGACCCCCGCACGAAGGACGTAGACGTAATCGACTGGGTCGAAATGATCCCCTTCGACGAGACGCGCAACTATGTTCAGCGGGTGATGGAAAACCTGCACGTCTATCGTTCGCGCCTCGCCGGGACGGAAATGGCCTTCGCGCCGCATGCCGACCTGATGCGCTAATCTCTCACGGCCCTCACCGAACTGTGACTTTCTTGCCTGCGGGCGCTGCTTGACCCCATTCCGCCCGCCGCCCATAACGGCAGGAACACGGGCCTTCGAGAAGGCCGCAAACGGAAGGATCACGGGACATGCCCAACGACCAACTGACCGACATCGGGGCCTGCGTCTTCGACGCCTATGGGACCCTGTTCGACATCGCCGCGGCGGCGGCCCATTGCAAGGACGACCTAGGCGACAACATGGCGCCTCTTGCTGGCCTCTGGCGCGACAAGCAGATCGCCTATTCCTGGCACCGCTCGCTAACCGGCGATTACATCCCGTTCTGGCAGGTCACCCAGGACGGGCTGGACTACGCCCTGGCCGCTCTCGGCCTGGACGGCGATCCGACTTTGCGCCAGAGGCTCCTGGATCTCTATTTCAAACTCGACGCCTATCCCGAGGTCCCGGCGATGCTGAAGACCCTCAAGGACGCCGGGCTGAAGACGGCGATCCTGTCCAACGGCTCGCCGGAAATGCTCAAAGCCGCCGTCGACAACGCCGGGATCGAGGGCGTTCTCGACGACGTGCTGTCGGTCGAGGACCTGGGCATCTTCAAACCGCATTTCAGCGTCTATCAGATGGCCGTCGACCGGCTCGGCGTCGAGGCGAAGCGTGTCTGCTTCATGTCGTCCAACGGATGGGACGCGGCGGCGGCGGCGAACTTCGGGTTCAAGGTCGTCTGGGTCAATCGGTTCAAGCAGCCGACGGAACGCCTGCCGGGTGATATCATCACCCAGTTGGATACCCTGGCTTCCCTGCCCGACCTGCTGGGCCTTGGCTGACGTGACGATGGCCGACGCGGGGTATGCGGAACGCCGGTTCACGGCCCGCGACGGTCTCACGCTCTATTATCGGGAGTATGCCCCCGGCGGCGATGAGGCGGCGAAGACTCCGGTTCTCTGCCTGCCGGGGCTCAGCCGCAATTCCAAGGATTTCCACGAACCGGCGCTGCGTCTGGCCGGGCTCGGTCACCGCGTGATCTGCCCCGATATCCGGGGGCGCGGACGGTCGGACTACGACCCCGATCCCATGAATTACCGGATCGAGACCTATATCGACGACGTGCGGCACCTGCTGGCCGTACTGGGCCTGCACCGCGTCGTGGTGATCGGGACCTCCATGGGCGGGATCATGGCCATGGGCATGGCGGCGGCCATGCCGACGGTACTGGCGGGCGTGGTCCTGAACGACGTCGGCGCGGTCGTCCCGGCCGGGCCGCTCAAACCCATCGTCGACAGCATACGCGCGGAGAAGACGTTCGCTTCATGGGAGGAAGCGGCGGCGGCGATGCGACGGGCTTTTCCAGACTTGCCCGCCGAAACGGACGACGAATGGCTGGACCTGACCCGGGCGACCTTCATCGAAGCCCCCGACGGGCGCCTGCGCCGCGATTGGGACAAGGAGATCGTCAACCCCCTGCTTGCCCTGCCGCCCGGCGATACGGACCTGTGGAACTTGTTCAAAGCGCTCAAGCACGTGCCGACGGGGGTTGTGCGGGGCGCCCGCTCGGATATTCTGAGCACCTCGATTCTGGAGGCCATGATCGACGCGCGGCCGGACCTGATCCACGCCGTGGTGCCGGATGTCGGCCATCCCCCCAACCTGCGTGAACAACCAGCCAAGGAAGTCATCGATGCCGTCCTCGCCCGCGTCTGAAATCATCACCTATGCGGATATCGAAGCCGCTGCGAAGATTCTCGACGGAATCGCCGTCAAGACGCCGGTGCTGGAAAGCCCTCTGTTGAATGCGGCGTTGGGCTTTCGTCTGCGGGTGAAGGCGGAGCCGTTACAGGTGACCGGGTCCTTCAAGTTCCGGGGCGCCTACAACGCCATTTCGCGCATTCCCGACGACCGGCGTAAGGCCGGGGTGGTCGCGTTCTCGTCCGGCAATCATGCCCAGGGCGTGGCGGCGGCGGCCAACATGCTGGGCCTGCCGGCGACGATCCTGATGCCGGAGGACGCGCCCAAGACCAAGATCGAGCTGACCCGCGCCTGGGGCGCCGAAATCATCACCTTCAACCGGTTCACCGAAAGCCGCGAGGAATTGGGCGAGACGCTAATGGCCGAACGGGGCGCGACCCTGATCAAGCCCTACGACGCGCCGCTGATCATGGCCGGACAAGGCACCCTGGCGGCCGAGGCCGTGACGACCTGCCTTGCGGGCGGATGGGCGCCGGACCTGTTCATCAGCCCGGCCGGCGGTGGCGGTTTGATCGCCGGTTGTTCGACGGCCGTTCGGGCCTTGTCGCCGGAAACCAAGATCTATTCCTCGGAACCCGCGGGCTTCGACGACACGGCCCGGTCGCTCGAGGCCGGAACCCGCGTCGCCAACGATCCCGAAGCGCGGTCGATCTGCGATGCGCTGCTGGCGCCCGAGCCGGGCGAGCTGACCTTTCAGGTCAATTCGGAGACCTTGACCGGCGGTCTCTGCGTTACCGACGACGAAGCCATGACGGCGATGGCCGTGGCCTTCAAGTACCTGAAGCTGGTGGTGGAACCGGGCGGTGCCGTGGCACTGGCGGCGGCGGTGACCGGTAAAGTCGACTGCAAGGGCAAGAACGTGCTGGTCGTCTGCTCAGGTGGCAACGCCGACGCGGACATCTACGCAGAGGCGCTCAGCCGGCCTTTGCCGTTCTGATTTACTGAAGTCTTCGGCATCGCGGGCGCGGATGGCGCCGCCGTATCTATTCGGCGGCGGCCGGAGTGGCCTTGGCCGCCGTGCCGGTCGGAATCGCGGCCTTGATGGCATCGACGTCCTTCTTTTCGACCAGGCGTTTGCAGTGGCCTTCCAGGAAGGCCCCGTTTTCAATCGCCAGGTCTTCGTGAAGAATGTCGCCGATCACCCGTGCCGAACGCGCCAACGTCACGGAGCGGGCCTTGATCTGGCCGTTGATCGTGCCGTGGACCTGAATCCGGTCGGCGACGATTTCGCCCTTGATGTTGGCCGTCTCGCCGACCAAGAGGCTCTTGGTACGGATATCGCCGTCGATGGTTCCGTCGATCTGAATTTCACCGTCCGAGCTGAGATCCCCAATGATCCGGAGGTCCGCAGAGATGATCGAAGGCCCCGCCGCTTTCACCGCCGGCTGGGAGCCGCTCTGCGTGCTCGTACCCTTACTTGTCTTTGAAAACATATTTACCTGCCCTGATGAACTTGAGGGGGTTCACCGGCTTGTTGTTGAAGACGATTTCGTAGTGAAGATGGGGGCCCGTGCTGCGGCCCGTGCTGCCCAGGAGGCCGACTTTCTCGTGAAATTTGATCTCCTGGCCCTTCTTGACGAGGATTTTGCTCAAGTGCGCGAACCGGGTTTTCAAACCGAACCCGTGGTCGATCTCGATCAGGCGGCCGTACCGCCCTTTCCAGCCCGCGTAGGTCACCTTGCCCGCCGCCGTCGAATAAACCGGCGACTTGACCGGCCCGCCCAGGTCGACGCCGTAATGGGCGGACCAGCGATTGGTCATGGGGTCTTTGCGTTTGCCGAAGCTGGAGGTGATGTAATAGGCCGTCATCGGCGCCGAAAGCGGCACCCGCGCGATTGATTCCTGAAGCGCTTCCAACCGGCTCAGATTGCGGTCCAGGTTGGTGAGCTCCATCTTGAGGTCACCGGCCGGCAGGTTGTCCGCGCCCATTGGGATGAACGGACCGCCGACGCCCGACTTCTCGCCTTCGGTCACGCCCAGCAGACGGTCCGGGTCCAGGCCGGTCAATTCGATGACCTTCTCCAAACCGGCGATCTGGTCCCCGGCGCGCTCATTCATGCGCTGCACGACCTCGCCTTCGGTGTCCTGCAATTCCTTCAGGCGGGTCGTCAGTTCCTCAACCCGGTTGCGCATGTGCGAGGAGTCGGTCTGCGCCTTGTTCCGCTCGGTCATGATCAGATGAAGATCGTTCTCGACCGCCGAGAGATTGTCCTTGAGCGCAAAGTTGCGGCCGGACAGCGACGTCATCTCGTTTTCCAACGCCGCCAGCTGCTCTTTCAGGCGTTCGCGGGCGTTGATGACCTGCTGACGTTCGGCGGCGGTAATTTCAAGACGGCGGGAAACCGAGCTCAGGTTCCTCTGCAGCGCCGCGTTCTTTTCCACCAAGCCCAGCATGAGGGAATGATTTTCCTCGAGGTCCTTGGTGATCGCGGCGAACTTGCGCTGATACTGGGCGACTTCGCCCAACAGCGAGCGATAGGCCAGCCGCGCGCCGGCGATCTCGTCGTCCTTGGCTTGCAGCACCTGATCGTGACGCAGGAAGCTGACGGAGGTGAAGGCGCTCCAGCTCAGGGCGGCGACGATGACACCGGACATGACGATCTGAAGCGGCTGGGAAATCTTGAAATAGGAGACGCGGCCGTCGGTGCGCATGACGAGCTGGCGTTCAGGAAACACTTGATCGACAACGGCCCGGACGCGCTCAAGTTTGGTGGGTTCCAACGATCCCCGTCTATTCATTCCCCCGTATTCCTTCCCTCTTGCAACCGCATGGCGTTGTAACCTGTCGGTCTGGTCCCTGTTCAGCGCCGTCCGGAGCATGTCGTTCATGCGGCGTCCGGGTAATTTCACCATTGTTTTTGGGCGGTTGAGCGCCTGTTCAACGCGATCAAAACGATCCGCCTATGACGAAGGTATAGGGAAGAATTCAGCCGTTCAAGTATACATTTCCGGCCTGTTTGGCGCATCTGCGGATGGCGCACCGAAATTCGTCCTTTCGTGCCCCGGCGTGCCGTCGTAGTCATTGGTTCCATAACTCATCCTCACTGCCCAGGAGGGCATGCCTCTGTCCCCGACCGACGCCTCCCCCGAAGCCGAGTTCCCTGCTCCCGAGCCATTGCCGGAGCGCCCGCCGGCGATGATGCCGGCGATGGTGCTGGCGACGTGGTTTTGGTGTGGGTTGTTTCCAAAAGCACCTGGGACCGTGGGCTCGCTGGGGGCGCTTCCCATTGCCTGGGCGGTTCTGGCTTTTGGCGGCGGATGGGTCTGGCTTGCCGTCGCAGCGGCGGCGGCCACGGCGATCGGCACCTGGGCGACGGCGGCGGTTCTTCGCCGGTCGTCCGTCAAGGACCCCGGTTTCGTTGTCATCGACGAAGTCGCCGGGCAATGGATCGCCCTCCTGCCCGTTGCCCTGTTTCCCGCCATGGGCGGTGCGCCCGGGCCCGATCCGGTCTTGTTCGCGGGCGGCTTCATCGCCTTTCGTCTTTTCGATATTCTCAAACCTTGGCCCGTCAGCTGGGCCGACCGCAGCGTCGCCGGGGCCTGGGGGGTGATGCTCGACGACCTGATCGCGGGCGCCTATGCGGCGGGAGTGGTCTATGTCGTCGGTCGGATCATGACAGGAGGAGGATGACGGTGATGGATACGGAGATCGAGGCCCTGGCCCGCAAGGTTATCGAGACCTATGCGGCAAAAGGGCTGACCGTCGCCACGGCGGAAAGCTGCACGGGCGGGCTGATCGCAGGCGCCTTGACGGAAATCGCGGGATCGTCGGCGGTCGTCGACCGGGGCTTCGTGACATATTCCAACGACGCCAAAATGGACCTTCTGGGCGTCGCGCCCGCAATCATCCGCTCCCACGGCGCCGTTTCGGAACAGACCGCGCGGGCGATGGCCTGGGGCGCCTTGAGCCATGCGCCCGTCGATTGCGCCGTCGCCGTCACCGGCGTCGCCGGCCCGGGCGGCGGCACGGCGGAAAAGCCCGTGGGCCTCGTCCATTTCGGCGGTGCCCGCCATGGAAAGGCCACGATCGCCGAACATCATGTGTTTGACGGTGACCGGGCGGCGGTACGCCGCGCGACGGTTGTGAACGCTTTGGGCATTTTCCTGCGTTTGGCCGGTTGACGCCCGCCCGTGAAAGACCCATATGAGGGTGAGCAAGGCTCGTTGCCAAATCGATACGATCACGGGTATCTGATTTGCGACTGATCCGGCCCCTACGGTATCATATGGGCCTTGTCGCCTATGGGGTTCCCCTAAGCCCCGACTGAACAGTGCAGACATACCGGTTGCGCCGTGACGCGGCCGGCACACCACCAACCAGCACCCCGAACTTCTGGTTGTCGACCCCACCGCTATTGGGAGTCGCCGATGAGGCTTGGGATATGAGTTTAGGGAAAAGCATGTTGATCGCGATGAGCGCCACGGGCACCACCATGGGCGCTGTTGCGGTTGCCGGCCTATTGACCAACACCGGCCCCTTCGCCATCGGCAGTGACGGCGAACGCGCGGCCCAGGCAGCGCTTCTCTCCGTCCCGGCGGCGGAACGCACCGTGTTCATGGAACCGGTGCCCCTCGACCCCCGTGGCTACAGCCTCACCCGCAAGGACCTGGAACCCGGCGACAAGATTTTGGTCGCCGTGGAGATTGTCGTTCGACAGAAAACCGACCGCAAGACGGTCTGCAAGCTGATGCCGCGCCTGCGCGCCGCGATCCTGCGCGATCTGGGGCCCCGCGTCTGGTCCGCCCCGATGGCGACGCCGTTCGACGAGACGGCGGCCAACGGCGTCGTTCATACGAGTTTCAACGGCGCCCTGGGCGAGCCGCTGATCCGCGATGTGACGGTGAAATTCATCGACGACCGCCGTCAGGCGACGCGGTCGAACTGCATGGAAGCCCTGCACGGCGGCTGGATGACCTGGTTGCGGTCCGACCTGCTCAGCGGTGGCGGAAACTAGCCGCGCTGCCCGATGGCGGCGCCGGGATCGGGCGCCCGCCCGCCGTAAAGATCGGCGGCGCGGCCCTCGAAGGCATTGACCATCTTGGTCACGGCCTCGTTGAACACCACCGAAATCGCGGATTGCAGCAGCTTGGAGCGGAATTCGAAATCGACGAAGAAGTCGATGTCGCATTCCTGCCCGTTCTCGGAGGGCGTGAAAATCCAATGATTTTTCAGATACTTGAACGGCCCGTCCGAATAGGCGACGTCGATCCGCTTGGCTTCCCAATCGAGCGCCACGCGGGAGGTGAACCGTTCGCGGAAAATCTTGAAGCCGATGACCATGTCGGCGACCAGCAGGTCGTCCTTGCGTTCGCGGATGCGGGTCGCCTGGCACCAGGGCAGGAATTCCGGATAGCGCCCGACGTCGGCGACCAGATCAAACATCTGGTCCGCGCGGTACGGCAGGCGGCGAACTTCGGCATGTGTCGGCATGGGGCGGCTCGCTCCCCTCGCCTCAGGCCTTGCCCGCTTGGCGGGCGGCTTGCAGCTTGGCGAAATCCTCGCCGGCATGATGGCTGGAACGGGTCAGCGGCGAGGCCGAGACCAGCAGGAATCCCTTGGATTCAGCCAAGCGGCGGTATTCCTCGAACTCGTCCGGCGTGACGAAGCGGTCGACCGGCGCATGGCGCGTGGTCGGCGCCAGGTATTGGCCGATGGTCAGGAAATCCACTCGGGCGGAGCGCATGTCGTCCATGACCTGCAGAACTTCCGCCCGTGTTTCGCCCAGGCCGACCATGATGCCGGACTTGGTGAACATCTGCGGGTCCAGGTCCTTGACCCGGTCCAAAATTTTCAGGGAATGGAAGTAGCGCGCACCCGGCCGGATGCTGGGATAGAGGCGCGGCACGGTTTCCAGGTTGTGGTTGAACACGTCGGGCCGGGCCGCGACGATGGATTCCAGCGCCCCCTTCTTGTCCCGGAAATCGGGCGTCAGGATTTCGATTGTCGTCCCCGGCGTCGTCTCGCGCAGTCGTTCGATGCATTTCACGAACTGCCCA
>NZRL01000185.1 GCA_002696205.1 Rhodospirillaceae bacterium
CCGGCGACGGCGAAAACAACAACGGCGACCCGGTTTCGGGCGCAAGGGACCGCGCCGTGGCGCAGGGGGTGACGATCAACGGCCTGCCCATCGTCAACGGCCGCACCGGGCCCAACGGCATGGTGCCGCTGCCGGATTTGGATCTCTACTACCGGGATTGCGTGATCGGCGGCGCCGGGGCGTTCCTGGTCGTCGCGCGCGGTTTCAACGATTTCGCCCGGGCCATTCGGCGCAAGCTGTTCCTGGAACTGTCGGGATGGACGCCGGCGCCCCGGCGGGTGCACGTGGCGCTTCGGCCCGAGGCCGACTGCCTTGCCGGTGAACGGCGGACGCTTCGCGAATTGCAGGAACTGAACGACATTCAAAAGGAGCGCTACCGTCCCGAAGGTCCACGGAACGAGAACTTTCAGGCGCATTGAGATAGGATGACGGCATGCGGTTTCGATGGTTCCTCGCGGGTCTGACGGCGGCGTTTCTGGGGGTGGCGCCCGGCGGGGCATGGGCGCTCGACGTCGATCTGGAACTCGTCCTGGCGGTCGATGTCTCCGGCAGCATTGAAAAGGACGAGGCCGAACTGCAGCGCCAAGGCTTCGTCCAGGCGTTCCGAAACGAGGCGGTCGTCCGTGCCGTGACCTCGGGCAAACACCGGCGGATCGCCGTCACCTATGTGGAATGGGCGGGGACCGGCCATCAGCGCATGGGCGTCGACTGGCGGGTGATCGACGGCGCCGCGGCGGCGGATGCTTTCGCCGACGAACTTCTGCATTTGCCCTTCGCCTCGGCGCTTTGGACGTCAATCTCGGGTGCCATCGATTTCGGCATGGGGCGCCTGGCTGCCAGTCCCCACCGGTCGGACCGCCAGGTCATCGACATTTCCGGAGACGGCGCCAACAACCATGGCGAACTGGTCGTGCCCGCCCGTGACCGGGCGGTGCGCCAGGGTGTGACGATCAACGGCCTGCCCATCGTCAACGGGCGGCCCAGCCCCTACGGCACGCCGCAGATACCGAACCTGGACTGGTATTTCGAGGATTGCGTGATCGGCGGGCCCGGGGCCTTCATCGTTGTCGCCGACGGTTTCGCCGATTTCGGCCGGGCCATCAAACGCAAGCTGATCCGCGAAATCGCGGGCCTGTCCGGGCCCCGGATAGAATCCGCCGATGTGGACTTCCCGCGCTTGGCGAAGGCCCGCGCGGGCCGGGCGGGCAGTGCGTTCGGCCAAGTGCGGGCGGTACGCATGGAACAGCGACCGTCCTGCGAGGCCGGCGAGGACATGCTGAAAAATATGGACGATACCTGACGGGCCGCACAGGCCCGCCGGTCTCAGGTCTCAGGTCTCGATTTCGCCCTGCATGACCGAAACACAGGCGCCACCGACGCGGATCGCGCCGGGGCGTCCGCCGGTCACATCGACCGAGGTTTCGATCAGCGACGGTCGGCCCATTTCGACGCCCTGAACGATGCGGTAGTCGTGGCGGCCGTCGGTAGTTACCAAAGTGCCCAGTAGCCCGGTCAGCGCCGCCGCGGCACCGCCCGTCGCCGGGTCTTCGGCGATTCCCAGGCCCGGCGCGAACATGCGGGCCCGAAAGCCACCGGGATCGTCCGGATCGGCCGTATAGACGAAAACATGACCCCCCATTTCGGGCCGTGCCGCCATTGCCGCCGCGTCGCCATGGGCGCGGGCGAGCGCGTCCGGCCCGGTTAGCCGGGCAACGGGAAACGGCATACCGGCGGATGCCAGGACCGGGGAATGCCCGGTAAGGTCGATATCGGCGGGCGTCAGGCCGACACAGGGCGCGAAATCTTCGACCGCGATCTCGGCGCCCAAGTCGACCGCCTGCGGTGCGGTCAGGCGGGCGCCTGAGACGGTCCCACCCCCGTCGGTCAGGATATCAACCGGGACCAAGCCCGCGATTTCTTCGAAGCGCAGCACGGAGGGGGCGTCGCCGCCTGTCGTTTGGGCCTCACGCGCCAGGACGAAGGCGGTGCCGACGTTCGGGTGCCCGGCGAACGGCAATTCGCGCCCCGGCGTGAAGATGCGGACCTTCGCATCGTTCCGGGCATCTTCGGGCGGCAGGACAAAGGTCGTTTCGGAGAGATTGAATTCCCGGGCGATGGCCTGCATGTCTGTATCGCCAAGGCCGCCTGCGTCCAGCACGACGGCCAGTGGGTTGCCGCCGAAGCGGCGGTCGGTGAATACATCGACGGTGACGAATCGGCGTCCCATGGCGGCCTCCTCTTGCCGGCGCGCGGCCGACTGGGTCAGGGCATTCTAGGATCGGGCGGGACTTGAGCGGCGGTCAATGGAAGTATTGTTAGGGAGCATCCGAGATTGTTGCGTGAAGGCGACATATCCTTTAGTCCAGGTTGTGCTTGGTTGGGGAGCCTAGGCATAGTTAGTCCTTCAAATGGTTCATGAATTTTCATGGCCATCGGTGGATTCTTGTTTGGGTGCCGGGCGATAGACGGAACAGTCTTAGCCGGAGGGGTAATGGATAAAAGCGCAAGTTTGACGGGCCGGGAGGCGTTTTTCGAAGACGACGAAATCATCGTTTCGAAGACGGACCTTAAAGGCCATATCACCTATGCGAACGATGTGTTTCTGAAGATCGCCGGGTATACGGAGGCGGAAGTGCTGGGCAAGCCGCACAGCCTGATCCGGCATCCGCATATGCCGCGTTGTGTCTTTAAATTGCTGTGGGACACCATTGCCGGGGGCGATGAGATTTTCGCCTATGTGGTCAACCGCTGTAAGAACGGCGACCACTACTGGGTGCTGGCCCATGTTACCCCGTCGCGCAACACGAACGGCGATATCATCGGCTACCATTCCAACCGGCGCGTGCCCGATCGCAAGATCATCGAGGGCACGATCACGCCGCTCTACGAACAATTGCGGAAGAAAGAAGAAAGCTTCGACAACCGCAAGGAAGGTATGAACGCGGCCTTCAACGACATCACCGAACTGTTGGAAAGCAAGGGTGTCGCCTACGACGAATTCATCGCCACGCTTTGACCGCCCGAACCGGGCGAAGCCGATTTGGGGTTGGGCTTAGACGTCACGTGCAGGAGAGGTAAGTATCCATGTTCATGTCACGCGCCGGTGGATCGAAAAACCACTACATCCGCCAGGCACTGGAGGTCTGCGAAGCGGTCGCCGATGGCGATTTCGAAGCGCGGATTATCGGAATCAATGAAAAGGACGGCGACCTGGCGGCGCTCTGCCTTGCCATCAACCGGATGATCGACCGGACCGACGCCTACGTCCGCGAGTCCACGGCCTCTCTGGATTATGTCAGCCGGAACAAATATTTCCGCCGTATCCAGGAAAAGGGCATGGTCGGTGCCTTCCTGACCGCGACGCGGGCGATCAATTCGGCGACCCAGTCGATGGAGGATCGGATTACGGAATTCCGCACGGTGGTCGACGAATTCGATTCGACGATGAAGTCGGTGACGGAAACCGTCGCCTCGGCCTCCACGGAACTGGAATCCTCGGCCGGCGCCATGAGCGATACCGCCTCGGCAACCAGCGAACAGGCGGCCTCCGTCGCCGCCGCCGCCGAAGAAGCCTCGGTCAACGTCGAAACCGTCGCGGCGGCAGCCGAACAGTTGTCCAATTCGATCACCGAAATCGGCCGCCAGGTTCAGCAATCGTCCGACGTGGCGCGCGACGCCGTCGAACGGGGAAACCGCGCCAACGAACAGATCGAGGGCCTGACCGAAGCCTCGCAGAAGATCGGCGAGGTTCTGGGGCTGATCACCGACATCGCCAATCAGACGAACCTTTTGGCCCTGAATGCGACGATCGAGGCCGCCCGCGCGGGCGAGGCGGGCAAAGGCTTCGCCGTCGTCGCGGCGGAGGTCAAGAATCTGGCCAATCAGACGGCCAAGGCGACCGAGGAGATTTCCCAACAGGTCGAGAACATCCAATCGGTGACCGGGCAAACGGTCAGCGGTTTGCGCGAGATCAATCAGACCATCAATCTGATCGGCGAAACCTCGACGGCGATTTCCGCCGCGGTCGAGGAACAGGACGCCGCAACGAAGGAGATCGCCGTCAACGTCGAACAGGCGGCGGTCGGAACTTCGGAAGTCACGAGAAACGTCAGCATGGTAACCCAGGGCGCTCAGGAGACCGGCATCGCCGCCGATCAGGTTCTGGAGGCCTCGGGAGAACTGGCGAAACAATCGAATGTGCTTGAGACGGAAGTCAGACGTTTCCTGGAACGGCTTGCCGCCGTCGTCTGACGGTGGTCGGCCATTGCCGACTTGGGGTGCTGACTATGGGTGACGATAAACCCGATACCGAGGCCGTATTGCCGAGGTACTTCTACGAACTGGCGGAGAAACTGCGTGCGGCGGGCGAGGACGTCTGCCGGACCTGCGATATCGACCTGCCGCCGGACGCCAAACCGCCGATCGACCCATGCGGTCCTCGGGATTGTTCGGCAAAGCGGATATTCCGCGCCGCCGAGGATATCGAACGGGATATCGACGGCGAGGACGGATCGGCGGCCTGACGGCGCGATTCCACGCCCTTCTCCCGTCGCCCAGATTGAAAGCCCGGGCCGGGCCTATTCGGCGGCGGCCTCGTAGGCTTCCAGCGGCGGACAGGTGCAGACGACGTGACGGTCGCCGTAGACGTTGTCGACCCGGCCGACCGGCGACCAGTACTTGTCCTGCAACAACCCCGGCACGGGGAAGGCGGCCTGTTGGCGGCTGTAGGCATGGGCCCAGTCGTCGCCCGTCACCACGTCCACCGTATGCGGCGCGTTGACCAACGGGTTGTCGTCGGCGGGCCAATCGCCGGCGCCGACCTTCTTGGCTTCCTCGGCGATGGCGATCATCGCCTCGACGAAGCGGTCCAGTTCCTCTTTCGGTTCCGATTCCGTCGGCTCGACCATCAGCGTCCCGGCGACCGGCCAGGACATGGTCGGCGCATGGAATCCGTAATCGATCAGCCGCTTGGCGATATCGTCCACGGTGATGCCGTGTTCGTCCTTGAGCGGCCGGGTATCGACGATGCATTCATGGGCGACGAAACCGTTCTTGCCGGTGTAGAGGCAGTCGTAGTACCCGGCCAGTTTCTTCGCCACGTAGTTGGCGTTCAGGATGCCGATCTGGGTCGCCCGGATCAGCCCTTCGCCCCCCATCATCGCGATATAAGCCCAGGAGATCGGCAGGATCGAGGCCGAGCCCCAGGGCGCCGCCGCGACCGCGCCGACGCTGTCGCCGCCGCCGGCGCCGCCGACCACCGGGCTGCCCGGCAGGAACGGTGCCAGGTGCTCGCCGACGCCGATCGGCCCGACGCCGGGGCCACCGCCGCCGTGCGGAATGCAGAAGGTCTTGTGCAGGTTCATATGGGCCACGTCCGGCCCGAAGGTACCCGGACGGCATAGCCCGACCATGGCCTGCAGGTTGGCGCCGTCCATATAGACCTGACCGCCGTTCGAATGAATGATCTCGCAGATTTCCTCGATCGCTTCCTCGAACACACCATGGGTCGACGGATAGGTGACCATCAGGGCGGCGAGGTTGTCCTTGTGCTCCTCGGCCTTGGTCTTGAGGTCGGCGACATCCACGTTGCCGTCCTCGTCGCAGCCGACGACGACCACCTTCATCCCCGCCATGACGGCGGAGGCCGGGTTGGTGCCGTGGGCCGACGACGGGATGAGGCAGACATCGCGCTCGGTATCTCCGCGGCTATGGTGATAGGCGCGGATGACCAGCAAACCCGCGTATTCGCCCTGGCTGCCCGCGTTGGGTTGCAGCGAGACCGCGTCGAAGCCGGTGATTTCGCAGAGCATGCGTTCCAGGTCGTCGATCATCTCCTTGTAGCCCTGGACCTGGTCGGCCGGGGCGAAGGGATGGATCTGGCCGAACTCGGGCCAGGTGATCGGGATCATCTCGGCCGCCGCGTTCAGTTTCATGGTGCAGGAGCCAAGCGGGATCATCGCCCGGTTCAACGCCAGGTCCTTGCCTTCCAACTTGCGCAGATACCGCATCATCGCCGTTTCCGACCGGTGGCTATGGAACACGGGGTGGTCCATGAAGCCGGATGTCCGGGCGAGGTCCGCCGGAATACCGCCGGGTGCATTCGCGTCAATGTCGGCATCTTGAATGCCGAAGGCGGCCAGCACCGCGATGACGTCGGCGTTGGTCGTGGTCTCGTCCAGCGACACGCCGATCCGCCCGTCGCCGAAATTGCGCAGGTTGATGTTGGCCTCGCGTGCGGCGGCGGCGACCATGTCGGCCTTGCCCTTGTCGCCCAGGTCGGCGGTCACGGTATCGAAGAAGGTCTCGTTGGCGAGCGTCACGCCCCCGGCCTTGAGCCCGGCCGCCAGGGCGGCGGTCAATGCCTGCACCGCGCCTGCGATCCTCTTCAGGCCGTCGGGGCCGTGATAGACGGCGTACATCCCGGCGATGTTGGCCAGCAGGACCTGCGCCGTGCAGATGTTCGAGGTCGCCTTTTCGCGGCGGATGTGCTGTTCGCGGGTCTGCAGCGCCATGCGGTAGGCGGGCTTGCCCCGGCTGTCGACGGACACACCGATAAGGCGGCCCGGCAGGGTCCGTTTGAAGGCGTCCTTGGCGGCCATGAAGGCGGCATGCGGGCCGCCGAAGCCCATGGGTACGCCGAACCGTTGGGCCGAGCCGACGACGATGTCCGCTCCCCATTCGCCCGGCGGGGTCAGCAGGACCAGCGACAGCAGGTCCGCCGCCACGGTGACCAGGGCGCCGGCTTCATGGGCCTTTTCCGTCAGCGCCCGGAAATCGCGGACCGAACCGTCGGTCGCCGGGTATTGCAGGACGACGCCGTAGACTTCATCCCCCAGCCCCGTCTCCAGGTCGGTCATCGGGTCGCCGACGGTCACCGGAATGCCCAGGGGCGCGGCCCGCGTTTCGATCACCGCGATGGTCTGCGGATGGCAGCCGGCGTCGACGAACAGCGTCCCGCCCTTGGCCTTGCCGACGCGGCGCATCAGGGTCATCGCCTCGGCCGCCGCCGTGCCTTCGTCGAGCAGCGAGGCATTGGCCAGTTCCATGCCCGTCAGGTCGATGACCGTCTGCTGATAGTTCATCAGCGCTTCCATGCGGCCCTGGCTGATTTCCGCCTGATAGGGGGTATAGGCCGTATACCAGCCGGGATTCTCCAGCACATTGCGCAGGATCACCGGCGGCGTGATACAGCCGGAATAGCCCATGCCGATCATCGATTTGGCGATCACGTTCCTGTCCGCCATCTCGCGCAGGCGGGCCAGGGCCTGGGCCTCGGTCATGGCCGGGGCTTCATATCCGCCCGGTTTCAGGATGGACGGCGGCACCGTGGCCTTGACCAGGTCGTCCAGGGATGAGAGGCCCAGGACCTCCAGCATCTCTTTGACTTCGTCGGGGCGCGGTCCGTTGTGGCGCCCGGCAAAGCTGTCGCCTGTGTTCAATTCGGCCATGGTTGCCGTCCTTCCTTTATTCAACGTGATGGGTGTCTGTTCGCGCGGATGCGGACGTCAGTCGAGATCGGCGAGCAGCGCCTTGTAGGCCGCTTCGTCCAGCATCTCGTCCAGGGCCGCGGCGTCGTCCGGTTTCATCTTGAAGAACCAGCCGTCGCCTTCCGGGGCGGAATTGACCAGCGACGGATCGTCGGCCAGGGCTTCGTTGCCTTCGACGATCTCGCCCGCCATGGGGGCGTAGACCTCGCTCGCCGCTTTGACCGATTCGACGACGGCGGCCTCGCCCCCGGCATCGACGCGGGTCCCCGCTTCGGGAACTTCGACGAAGACGACATCGCCCAACTGTTCCTGGGCGTAGTTGGTGATGCCGACGACGGCGATGTCGCCTTCCATGCGGATCCACTCGTGGTCCTTGGTGAAATAAACGCTCATTTGGTCTTGTCTCCCTGCTTGGGTCGCCGGTCTTCGGCGATCAATCCTTGACGTAGTTCTGTTTGACGAAGGGCGGTTTGACGACCTCCGCCGGTTGCGCCTTGCCGCGGACCATCAGATTGACCCGCGTGCCCGGTTTGGCCAGGTCGGTCCGCACGTAGCCCATGGCGATGGGGCCATCGACGGTGGGCCCGAACCCGCCCGAGGTGACGGTGCCGGCGGCGCCACCGTCCAAATCCTGTATGTCCGTGCCCGCGCGCGCGGGGGCGCGGCCTTCCGGGACCAGGCCGACGCGGCGGCGTTCCGTGCCGTCGGTGATCTGGCCCAGGATGACGCCCGACCCGGGGAAGCCGCCTTCGGCCCGCCGGCGTTTGCCGACGGTCCAGGTCAGCGCCGCCTCGACGGGCGTCGTCGTTTCGTCGATGTCGTTGCCGTAAAGGCAGAGCCCGGCCTCCAGGCGCAGCGAATCGCGCGCGCCCAGGCCGATCGGCATGACTTCGTCCTCGGACAGCAGCAGCCGGGCGAAGCCCTCGGCTTCCGATGCGGGAAGGGAAATCTCGAAGCCGTCCTCGCCGGTATAGCCCGACCGGGTGATGAAGCAGGGGATGTCGTTGATCTTATGCGCCCCGCCGGTCAGGAAAACCATGTGCCGCACCGCCGGAACGTAGCGGGCCAGCGCGTCCGCCGCTTTCGGCCCCTGCAGGGCCAGCAGTGCGTGGTCGTCGATGATTTCCAACTTCACGCCGTCCGGCAGGTTGGCGCCGATATGGGCGAAATCCGCGTCCTTACAGGCCGCGTTGACGACCAGATAGAGGTGATTGCCGCATTGCGTGACCATCAGGTCGTCGCGGATGCCGCCCGCGTCGTTGGTCAGCAGGGTATAGCGCATCTGCCCGCCGGTCAGGCCGGTGATGTCGCCCGGCACCAAGGTTTCAAGGGCTTCCGCCGCGTGGGCGCCCGTCAACCGCGCCTGGCCCATGTGGGAGACGTCGAACAGGCCCGCCGCCTCGCGGGTATGAAGGTGTTCCTGCAGAACGCCCGCCTTGTATTGCACGGGCATGGAATAGCCGGCGAAGGGCACCATCTTGCCGCCGTACTCGCGGTGAAGGCCGTCGAGCGGCGTGGTCTTGAGGTCTTTTGCGTCTTCGGCCAATGGGGCCTCCCCGGATCAGGTTCATCGATGTCGCGTCGCGCTTGGGCGAAACGACAGGGTTTCAGTGACGTCCGGACGGCATTCTCCACCGTCTGAACGCCCCCTCTGTCTCGGAACCTGAAAGATTCACCGGCTTCTTCGATGTCGCCGGCTTACATCTTCGGTGGGGCAAGGCCTTTTGGGTCGGCCCTTGCGCCCGCTTTCCAGAGCCTCATCCCGTTGCGGTCCGGGTGCCTGAGAGTTTCCGGGGCGGTTGCTCCTTCGGCGCCGGCCGTGCGCATGAAAACTGGGATGCTCTGGCCGGACTCTCCCACAACGATCGTCTGAGGATGTCGCCCGGCCATTGTATCGACGGGACCCCAGAGGTCAACCGCCGCTGGGCGGATTGGTGAAAAGTGTCGGAAAACCGGGAGAAAAGATGGGCTAAAGCCGCGGCGTGCGGTCCTTGCGGTTCATTTCCAGCTGTTCGCGGGTCAGCACGAGTCCGACCAGGATGCGGAAGTTCTTCCCCGTCTGACCCGCCTGGATCGGGATCACCAGAGGCACGGAGGGGCTTGAAACCTCGCGCCGGCTTTCGTTCTCGGCAAAGGCCATTTTGATGGTGAAGGCCTCTCGATAGAGGATTTTGTTTGCCCGGTCGGTGACCGACACGAAGTATTTGATATCCGCCCGGCGGTCACGGTTGGCGGGCCCGCGCACGGCGTCCATGTCGAGGCTGACGCCGACCGTCATGGTGCCTGACCGGGTATCGCGGTCGACATTGGAATCGCAGGTCAGACGGACGCCGGTGATGACGATTTCGTTGTCGATATCGATCAGGTCGCGTCCCGGCCCCGGCTGATAGGTCAGCCGGCGTGAGGCATCGGCGATGATGTTGTGACCGGGGCAGGCCAGTTGGATCTTGCCCCGGACCGTGTCCATCAGCTTGTTGTTGAGGCTATCGCAGGCGCCAAGCGCCAGGACCACCAGCGCGAATACGGCAGCGCGCGCCCATGCCGTCGGGATGCGGGAATTTCGGGGCGGGGCGGTTTCGGTGGATTGCATGGCTGGCCGATGGTTGAACGTGCGGATGAAGAAGCGGCCCGGCCGAGGTCTCGCCACCGGCCCGGATGCCCGGCAATCTAATTGACGGGCGAAGCGGCGGCAAGCCCGGGCCCGAGCGGCACGGCCTGCACCTGTGGATCATGGGTTTTCGGTCGACATTTCCTCGGATGTCGGCGCCGTGTCAGGGACGGCGAGGTCAAGCAGCGTCTGCGCCATCTTGGCCATCGCCCGCGCCCGGGCCCAGGGGTCTTCGATCCGGCGGGCCTCGGCCATGGCCCGGTCGAAGGCCAGCCGCGCCAAGGCATCTTCGCCGGCGCGGGCGTGCAATGTCGCGACATCGCCGTGAATCCAAACGCGGCTGACGGCGCTTGGGATATCCCCGGCGACGGAAATCGCCCGACGTTCGCTGATCGCCGATTCGTCGCCGGGAAGACCGGCCCGCCGCTGCTGCGAGGCGATTTCGAACAGAACCTGGGCATGCAGGCGGGCATCCTTGATGCCTTCGGCCGCGTCACGCGCCCGGGCGAACCGCCTGGTCAGAACGGCAAGCGGTTGATCCTTGATCCGGGCCATGTCGCTGAGCGCCAGAACCAGACGGCTGATGGCGTATGACCGGGCGAAGGGCAGGGCGATCGCCTCGGCATCGGCGAAGGCTTCGTCGATGACCCTGTCTGCGGCCTCCCAATCGCCGCCACGCGCTCGGGCCACGGCGACCGCGCCCAAAACCAGGACGCGGTACCGTTCGGCCTCGATCCCGTAGGCCAGGTCCATGGCGGTTTCCAGGCGTCCGGCCCGGATCGCCGATTGCGCCGTGGCGATCAGGACCGCAGCCTTGTCGGAATGCCGGGCGACCCGGGCGGAAAGATCGAGCGCGTCGTCCAGGCGATCGAGATCGGCAAGCGCCCCCGCGACCTGACGCCAGGCCGTGATTTTCCCCCCTTGCGGGATTTTATCGTCGGCGGCGGCGCGGGCGAGAAGAAGCGCCGCCTCGGCCCGTGCCCCGTCGCCCGCGCGATAGAGCGTGACCGCCGCCCGTGTCGCGAAGGTGACCTGATCCGTGGGTCGCTTGAGATGCCGCGCCATGCGGTAGAGCAGCCCGGCCGTTTCCTGAGCGGCGTCCAGATATCCATGGCGGGCCTGGGTATCGGCGATCGCGGCGAGGGCTTCGATCTGGGTCCGTTCCTCGGGAATGATTTCGGCGGCGGCCAGGGCGTCTTCGTCGCGGCCGGCGCGGGCCTGGGCCTGGGCGATGTCGCGCAGCGCCACCATGACCAAGCGTGGATCCTGGATACGCCGGGTTGTCTCCATGGCCTGCCCGACCAGGCCGGCGCGGGCCTGAGCGGCGAGGATTTCCCCCATTGCCCAATCGCGCAGATCGCGTTTGACCACGGCCTTGGCGCTTTCGAAAGCCTCGGCCAGCAGGCAGCGGACCTTGGGATCGTCCAGGCAGGCGGCCCCGTCACGGGGGGTGTCGCCCGCCGCGGGCGCGCCATCGGGTGCCGCCGGGGCGGTCTCCTCGACCAGATCGCGGGTTGCCGGGTGGGCCAGCAGCGCCTCTCGCGCCTTGTCCATGCCCTTGCGGCGGGTGTTGTC
>NZRL01000186.1 GCA_002696205.1 Rhodospirillaceae bacterium
ACGCCTCGGTCGGTGGGCAGACCGGTGATACATTGGGCGCGCAGCAGCAGGTGACGGAACTGGCGGTCTATCTGACCGTCGCGACCTTGCCCATCGTGCAATAAAGAAGAAACCGAACGACGGAGGACATGCGGTGACGAAACGAAAAGACATGCCCGGGGTGACCCGATGGTGGTGGGTGCGCCATGCCCCGGTGCCCAGTGTCGTCGGCACGATCTACGGCGGCAACGACGTGCCTTGCGACGTTTCCGACCGGGAAAGCTTCCGTCATCTGGCGTCGGCCCTGCCGCAGGACGCGCTGTGGCTGTCGAGCCATCTCAGCCGCACCCATAAGACCGCCGAGGCGATCCGGCAGGAAGCGGCGGGCCTGGACCCGGCGCCCGCGTTTCCCGACCCGGTCGCCGAGGAACACCTTGGCGAACAATCCTTCGGCGATTGGCAGGGCCATACCTGGGACGAAATGGAAACCATGGACCCGGCGGGCTTCGCCAAGTTCTGGGAGACCCCGGCACGGTCGCGCCCGCCCGGCGGCGAAAGCTTCGCCGACTTGGTCGCCCGCGTCTCCGGCGTCATCGACCGATATACGGAAAGCCACGCCGGGCGCGACATCATCGCCGTCACCCATGGTGGAACGATCCGCGCGGCGATGGCCCATTCGCTGGGGCTGGAACCCGAAGGTGCGATGTCCTTCACCATCTCGACATTGTCGGTAACCTGTTTGGAACATGTCGCGGGCGGATTGCTGCGCGGCAAGGGCGGGGCCTGGCGCATCGTCCGGGTCAACGCGCCGCCCCATGGCGTCGATACCCTGGTCAAAGGGGGCCATTGATGGACGGCGGGCTTCCCCCGATCACCTTGATCCTCGGCGGCCAGCGCTCGGGCAAGAGCCGATTGGCCGAAACGCTGATCGAGGACGCCGCGGGCGGTGGGCTCTACCTCGCCACCGCCGAGGCGCGGGACGGCGAAATGACCGACCGCATCGCCGCCCATCGGGCGCGGCGCGGCCCCGATTGGGAAACGGTCGAGGAGCCCTTGGACATTCTGGAACAGATCGTCGAGCACGCGGCACCCGATCGCCCCATCCTGGTCGATTGCCTGACGCTCTGGCTGTCGAACGTCATGGCGGCGGGCCGCGATCCGGGCCGCGCGGTCGAAGACCTGGCCGCCGGGCTCGAGGGCCTCGCCGGGCCGGTGGTCTTCGTATCGAACGAGGTCGGCCTGGGCGTCATCCCGGCCAATGCCCTGGCCCGGGCCTTCGCCGACGCGGCGGGGATCGCCAACCAACGGCTGGCCCAGCGGGCCGACCGTGTGCTATTCACGGCGGCCGGGCTGCCCATGGTCTTGAAGGGCCGCCCGCTTTAAGTCTTCCACGCAGTCAAAGGTCTCCCGAACAAATGAAAATCCCCGCCACCGTCATCACCGGCTTTCTCGGCGCCGGTAAAACGACCCTGATCCGCCATCTGTTGCAGAACGCGGGGGGGCGGCGGATCGCGCTGGTCATCAACGAATTCGGGGACCTGGGCGTCGACCGCGAGGTCATCAACGGCTGCGCCATCGAAGGCTGCGCCGAAGACGACGTGGTGGAACTGGCCAACGGCTGCATCTGCTGCACCGTCGCCGACGACTTCCTGCCGACCATGGAAATGCTGCTCGACCGGCCCGAGCCGCCCGATCATATCGTCATCGAGACTTCGGGTCTGGCCCTGCCCAAGCCTCTGGTCAAGGCCTTCACCTGGCCGGAGATCCGCGCCCGCGTGACCGTCGACGGCGTGATCGCCGTGGTCGATGCGCCCGCTGTCGCCGCCGGAACCTTCGCCCATGATCCGAACGCCGTCGCCGAACAACGCGAAGCCGACGACAACCTGGATCATCATTCGCCGCTGGAAGAAGTCTTCGAAGATCAGCTGTTGGCCGCCGACATGGTGCTGCTGAACAAGGCCGATCTGGTCGACGCCGACGCCATGGCGGGTGTGCGCAAGGTGGTCGAATCCGAACTGCCGCGCGCGGTGAAGATCGTCGAAGCCCGGCACGGCACGCTGGATGCGTCGGTCCTGCTGGGCCTGCAGGCCGGGGCCGAGGACGACCTGGACGCCCGCCCGTCCCATCACGAAGACCACGACGAACACGACCACGACGATTTCGAAAGCTTCGAAGTGGTGATCGGGGGCTCGGCCGATCCGGACGCCCTGAAATCCCGGATCGAGGCCGCCGCCCGCGACCACGGCATCCTGCGGGTGAAAGGCTTCGTCCATGTCGAAGGCAAGCCGCGACGGCATGTGATCCAGGGCGTCGGGGCCCGCATCGACGGCTATTACGACCGCCCCTGGGCGGACGGCGAAGCCAAGGAAAGCCGCCTCGTGGTCATCGGCCTGCACGGCCTGGACCGCGCCGCCGTGACCCGCGCGCTGGCGGGCTGATCCCCGCCCGTCATTCCGGGGTTCGCCCGGGCCCCTGCGTCACCTATATATAAGACCGCCATCTCACGAGACCCGCGGAGCGACCCTTGCACCTTCTCGCCGCCCAGCCCGGCACAGTCGACGACGGATCGGAGGCCCTGGACCTGGGGCAGACGCCGGGCGATATCGTCGTGCTGTCGGCGGCGGATACGGAACTGGCCGCCCTGGCCCAGGCCCAGGCGCGGCGCCTGGCAGGCGATCCCGCGTCTCCCAGCCTGCGCCTCGCCAACGTCATGCACCTGGCCCACAACATGAGCGTCGATCTTTACGTCGATGCGGTGATCCGCCATGCGCGCCTCGTCGTCGTGCGCCTGCTGGGCGGGCGGGCCTATTGGCCCTACGGCGTCGAACAGCTGGCCGAGGCGGCGGCGGCCAAGGGCATCCCGCTGGCCTTCCTTCCCGGCGACGACGCGCCCGATGCGGAACTGGCCGATTGGTCCAACCTGCCGCGCCCGGCGCAGCATCGGCTTTGGCAGTATCTGGTGCAGGGCGGGGCGACCAACGCCGACCGGTTCCTGGATTACGCGGCGGCGCTGATCTCGGGCGGCGACGACGATGCGCTGGACCCGGAACCGCTGCTCGCCGCCGGTCTTTATTGGCCGGGCGAGGACGCGACCGATCTCGACGCCCTTCGCAGCCATTGGACGGCGGGCGCGCCCGTCGCGGCCTTGGTGTTCTACCGCGCGCTGATGCAGGCCGGGAACCTGGACGCCGTCGACGCCTTGGTCGCGTCGTTGGCGCGGGCCGGGCTCAATCCCCTGCCGGTCTATGTGAAGAGCTTGAAGGACCCGGTTTCGGCGGCGACCTTGGAAGGCTTGTTCGCCGACGCCCCGCCCGCGGTCGTCCTGAACGCGACCGGCTTCGCCGTCACCGCGCCCGGCACCGACCGCATCGGGGGTGCCCGCGATCCCGGGCCGCTCGACCGCGCAGGCGCCCCGGTGTTGCAGGCCGTGTTTTCCGGCGGTGCCTTGGCGGGCTGGCGGGACGGCACCCATGGCCTCGGTCCCCGCGACATCGCCATGAACGTCGCCTTGCCGGAAGTCGACGGGCGCGTCTTCTCCCGCGCCGTCTCGTTCAAGGGCGCGGCCCGGCGCGACGAAGCGACGCAGACCGACATCGTGCGCTACGAGCCGGTCCAGGATCGCGTCGATTTCGTCGCCGATCTGGCGGCTGCCTGGGCGCGGCTCGCGGGCAAGCAGGCGGAAGACCGCCGCGTCGCCCTGGTGCTCGCCAACTATCCCAACCGCGACGGGCGCATCGGCAACGGCGTCGGCCTGGACACACCGGCGGCGGCGGTCAACCTGCTGGGCGAAATGCAAGATGCGGGATACGCCGTCACCGACATTCCGGCGGACGGCAACGCGCTGGTCCGACGGCTGCTGGCCGGTCCGACCAATGATCACCGTGCCCTGTTTGAGCGGGATTGGGACGAAACGCTGTCGTTCGCCGACTACCAGATGTTCTTCGCGGACCTGCCAAAGGCCGTGCAGGCGGCGGTGCTGGACCGCTGGGGCCCGCCCGAGGGCGATCCTTTCTACCGCGCGGGCGACGTCGATTGCGGGCGGTTCGCCATCGCGGCGTTTCGCGTCGGCAAGGTCGCGGTCTGCCTGCAACCGGCGCGCGGCTACAACATCGATCCGAAATCCAGCTATCACGATCCGGACCTCGTGCCGCCGCATGCCTACCTCGCGTTCCATGCCTGGATGCGCCGCGAATTCCGCGCCGACGCCGTCGTCCATATGGGCAAGCACGGCAATCTGGAATGGCTGCCCGGCAAGTCGCTGGCGCTGTCCGAAGATTGCTTCCCCGAAGCGGCCCTCGGCCCCCTGCCCAACGTCTATCCCTTCATCGTCAATGATCCCGGCGAAGGCACGCAGGCCAAGCGCCGGGCCGCCGCCGTCATCGTCGATCACCTGACCCCGCCCCTGACCCGCGCCGAAAGCTACGGGCCGCTCAAGGACCTGGAAGCCCTGGTCGACGAATACTACGAGGCGGCGGGCGTCGACCGGCGGCGGCTGAAGGTGTTGGAGGGCGAGATTCTCTCCCTCTGCCGGGCGACTGGGATCGATGCCGATTGCGGCATCACCGACGACGACGGGACCGAAGACGCCCTGGCGCGGCTCGACAATTATTTGTGCGAGCTGAAGGAACTGCAGATCCGCGACGGCCTGCACATCCTGGGCACGGCGCCGGAGGGTCAGCAGTTGACCGACCTGCTGGTCGCCCTGGCCCGCGTGCCGCGCGGCGGCGAGGCAGAAGATGCATCGTTGCTCCGCGCGCTTGCCGCCGATCTGAACCTGACCGGCGCGGGCGAGGATGCCTTCGATCCGTTGGCCTGCGACATGGCGGCGGCCTGGGACGGCCCGCGCCCCGATGTGTTGGCGGACCTGACCGATGCCCCCTGGCGGACGGCGGGGGATACGGTCGAACGTCTGGAACTGCTCGCCGCCCGACTTGTCGCCGGTACGGAATCGGCGGAAGGCGATTGGACCGCGACCGCCCCTGTCCTGGCCTTCATCGAAGGCGCCTTGCGTCCCGCCGTGCGGGCTTCGGGCAGGGCCGAGACCGAGGGCGTGCTGACCGCGCTGGACGGCCGTTTCGTCGCCCCCGGTCCCTCCGGCGCGCCGACGCGCGGGCGGCCCGACGTGCTGCCGACCGGGCGCAATTTCTATTCCGTCGATACCCGCACGGTGCCGACCCCCGCCGCCTGGCAACTGGGGTGGAAGGCGGCGGCGTTGCTGGTCGAACGCCACGCCCAGGACCATGGCGACTGGCCGAAATCCATCGCCGTTTCGGCCTGGGGCACGTCGAACATGCGGACGGGCGGCGACGACATTGCTCAGGCGCTGGCCCTGTTGGGGGTGAAGCCGCAATGGGACGGGCCGTCGCGCCGCGTCACCGGGTTCGAGGTTCTGCCCGTATCGGTCCTGGGCCGCCCGCGCGTCGACGTGACGTTGCGTATCTCCGGTTTCTTCCGCGATGCCTTTCCGGGGCTGATCGATCTGTTCGACAGCGCCGTGCGCGCCGTCGCGGCCTTGGACGAAGGCGAAGACGACAATCCGCTGGCCGCCCGGGTGAAGGTGGACGCGGCGCAAATGGGCGGCGACGATGCGATGCGCATGGCGACCCACCGGGTCTTCGGCTCCATGCCGGGGGCTTACGGTGCCGGATTGCAGGCGCTGATCGACGAAAAGGGCTGGGAGACGGAAGACGACCTCGCCAAGGCTTATGTCGCCTGGGGCGGCTATGCCTATGGGGCCGGGGCCGAGGGCAAACCGGCGCACGGCCTGTTCGAACGGCGGCTGAAATCCGCCGACGCGGTCCTGCAGAACCAGGACAACCGCGAACATGATCTTCTGGATTCCGACGATTACTATCAGTTCCAGGGCGGCCTGACCGCCGCCGTGCGGTCCCTGAAAGGCGAACAGCCCGCCGTCTATTTCGGCGATACCTCGCGCCCGGAAACGCCGCGAATCCGGACGCTGGAGGAGGAAATCGGCCGCGTGGTTCGTGCAAGGGCGGCCAATCCGAAATGGATCAAGGGCGTCATGCGCCACGGCTACAAAGGGGCCTTCGAAATGGCGGCGACGGTCGATTATCTGTTCGCCTTCGCCGCCACGGCGCGCTGTGTCGCCGGCCATCATTTCGACATGCTGTTCCAGGCTTATTTGGAAGACGACGACGTGCAGGCGTTTCTGGCGGACAACAATCCGGACGCCTTGCGCGACATGGCGGCGCGGTTCCTGGAGGCCCAGGACCGGGGGCTTTGGCAGACGCGTTTGAATTCCACCCGGCCCCTGTTGGAGCGTCTTGCCACCGGGGCGCGATGAGGCGAAAGGCGACGCCGGAGTTGACGGCAAGGGTCCGAAGCCGGGATAAGTGAAGACTGGCCCAAAGGAGGGGCACGCCCCCATGACCGCGAAAACCAAGGACACCATGACCGAGGCGGAGCTCGACGCCCGCCATGCGGAGAAAATGCGCAAGAAAAAGGCGGCGCGGGACAAGATCCTGGCCACCAAGACCGAAGAGCGCGGCCTGCTGATCGTCCATACGGGCAAGGGCAAGGGCAAATCCACCGCCGCCATGGGCATGGCCATGCGCGCCGTCGGCCACGGCATGCGCATCGCCATCGTGCAGTTCGTCAAGGGTGTGTGGGATACGGGCGAGCGCGACGTGCTGGCCAAGTTCCCCGATCAGGTCACCATCCAGGCCATGGGCGAAGGGTTTTCCTGGGAGACCCAGGACCGCCAGCGCGACCTGGCCGCCGCACGCCAGGCCTGGGACGCGGCCAAGGAGCTGATGGCCGACCCGAGCTACAAGATGATCATCCTGGACGAATTGAACATCGTCCTGCGCTACGACAACCTGCCGCTGGACGAAGTCGTCGAAACCCTGCGCAACAAGCCCCGCGACCTGCACGTCGTGGTCACCGGGCGTAACGCCAAGGACGAATTGATCGACGCCGCCGACCTGGTCACCGAAATGACCATGGTCAAGCATCCCTTCCGCGCGGGTGTGAAAGCCCAGGCGGGCATCGAATTCTGATCGGCACCGGAGGACAAAAGATGGCGACGCGCATGAAAGGGTTTCTGGTTCTTGTTTTCGCCGTCGCGATCCTGGGCGGTTGCACCCGCCTGGAATCGGAGCCGCCGGTTGCCGCCCGCCACGTGATCAACGCGGCGACGGCGACGGTCGAACGGTTCGCCACCGTCCCGCAATTGGCCGAGGCCGCGAAACACATTCCGACGGCGCGTGCCGTCGTCGTCTTCCCCGATCTGGTCAAGGCCGGGTTCATCGCCGGCGGCGAGGGCGGTAACGGCGTGCTGGTGGCGCGCGCGGACGACGGCACCTGGTCGGCGCCGGTGTTCCTGTCACTTGGCGTCGCCAGCTTCGGCATCCAGGCGGGTATCCAGCAGACCGAAGTCATCCTGACCATCCGCTCCGAAGAGGCCCTACAGGCCGTGTTGAAGAACCAGGGATCGATCGGCGCCGATTCCGGCATCACCGTGGCCGTCTACGGCGCCGGGATCGAGGGCGCGACGACGACCAACATCGGCGCCGATATCCTGGCCTTCGCCAATTCGAAATCGGGGCTATACGCCGGGGCGTCGTTCGAAGGGGCCGTGTTCATCCGCCGCCGCGATCTGAACGAAGCCTTCTACGGCGCCGGCGCCACGCCGGATGCGATCCTGGCCGGCAATTTTTTCAACCCCGCCGCCCAGCCGTTGATCCAGGCCCTTGCCGCCGCCAAACGATAATCCCGTGCCGAACGGCGGCGGGCCCGCCAAGGCCCTGATGTTTCAGGGTACGGGCTCCGACGTCGGCAAGTCGCTGATCGTCGCCGGGCTGTGCCGCCTGTTCGCGAACCGGGGCGAAACGGTCCGTCCGTTCAAGCCGCAGAACATGTCCAACAACGCGGCCGTCACCGATGACGGCGGCGAGATCGGGCGCGCCCAGGCGTTGCAGGCCCTGGCCGCGCGGCAACCCCTGACCGTGCACATGAACCCGGTCCTGTTGAAACCGCAGACCGATATCGGCGCCCAGGTCGTCGTGCAAGGCAAGGTGCGCGGCAATGCCAAGGCGCGGGACTATCATGCCCTGAAACCCGAGTTGCTGGCCGCCGTGCGCGATAGCTTCGCGCAGGTCCGGGACGGCGCCGATCTGGTTCTGGTCGAAGGCGCCGGCAGCCCCGCCGAGGTCAACTTGCGCGCGGGCGACATCGCCAACATGGGCTTCGCCCTGGACGCAGGGGTGCCGGTCGTCCTGGTCGCCGATATCGGCCGGGGCGGGGTGATCGCATCGCTGGTCGGCACCTGGGATTTGTTGCCGGACGAAGAACGGGCGCTGATCCGGGGCTACGTCATCAACAAGTTCCGGGGCGACGTTACGCTGTTCGACGACGCCATCTCGATCATCAAGGACCGCACGGGCATGGATTGCCTGGGCGTGGTGCCGCATTTCCCCGACGCCCGCCTGCTGCCGGCGGAGGACGCGGTGGCGCTGGACGACCGTTCGGCCGGCGCGCCGCGAAAAGATGCGATCCGCATCGCCGTTCCCCGCCTGCCGCGCATCGCCAACTTCGACGATCTCGATCCGCTGGGCGGCGAGGACGGGGTCGCGGTTTCGATCATCGAGCCGGGCATGGCGATCCCCGGCGACGCCGACGTGATCCTGTTGCCCGGGTCGAAAGCGACCTTGGGCGACCTGGCGGCGCTTCGGGCGGAAGGATGGGATATCGATGTGCTGGCCCATCACCGGCGGGGCGGCCTGATCGTCGGGCTATGCGGCGGCTATCAGATGCTGGGCCGCACGCTGGCCGATCCCGGTGGCGTCGAAGGCCCGCCCGCCATCGTCGAAGGACTCGGGCTGCTCGCCGTCGATACGGTGATCGGCCAGGCCAAGACCCTGCGGCCCGCCGTCGGAGCGGACACGGTCCATGGCGAGGCGATCGCGGGCTACGAAATGCACATGGGCGAGACGACCGGCGACGGCTTGGCGCGGCCCTGGCTGACCCTGGCGTCGGGAGCCGACGGCGCCCTGTCCGAGGACGGCCGCGTCATGGGCGCTTACGTCCATGGTCTGTTCGCCGCCGACGGATTCCGCCGCGCGTTCCTGTCGGCGATCCGGCAGGGCGACTATGCAACGGCGTCGTACGATGCGCGGGTCGAGACGACCCTGGACCGGCTGGCCCGGCACCTCGAGGCGCATCTCGACATGGCGGCGGTGGACGCGGCGTTTTCCTAACTGTCGTTTTCGGAAGCCGATCCGGTTTCCTTCAACAGAAACGCCCGCGCCTTGTCCCGGTGGTCCGGCTTGAGATGCGGCGACAGCAGCCGCCAGGCGCCGTAGAACACGGTCGCGTCGTCGGTATACCCGAGCGCCGCGATGAAATCGGGCACCAGGTCCGTCGGCACGATGAAATAGGCCAGCGCCGCCATGACGGCAGCCTTGACCCCAGCCGGGGTCCCGGGGTCGCGGGCCGCGTAGAACGACGCCACGGCGTCATCAATGAACGGCACGCGTCCGGCGGTGCGGCGCAGCTTGGCGCCCAGGTTCTCGACCACCAGGGCCTCGTCATCGTCGAAACGGTCGTCCGGTTTGCGGGCCACGTTGTTCCCTTTCGCGGGCTTTGGTAGAAGTCGTCCGGGCGTTCAATCAATCATCAGAAACACAAACGGCGCCCCCAACGACGGAGGACATTCATGGATATTGCCGGTCACGCGGCGCTGGTCACCGGCGCGGCATCGGGTCTGGGCGCCGCCACGGCCAAGGCCCTGGCGGATGCGGGGGCGAAAGTCGCCTGTCTCGATCTTAATTTGGAAGGTGCGGAGAAAGTTGCAAGCGCCATCGGCGGCAAGGCGTTTCAGGCCGACGTGACGCAGGCGGCCTCGCTGGAAAAGGCCGTGGCCGATGCCGCCGCCGCGCAGGGCCCTGCCCGCATCGCCGTCTCCTGCGCCGGGATCGCCCCGCCCAAACGGATCGTCGGGCGCGACGGGCCGCAGGCGCTCGAGACCTTCGCCCAGACGATCCAGGTCAACCTGATCGGTACGTTCAACCTGCTGCGCCTGGCGGCCCATGGCATGCAGGGGCTGGAAGCACTGGAAACGGGCGAACGCGGCGTCATCGTCAATACGGCCTCGGTCGCGGCCTTCGAAGGCCAGATCGGCCAGGCCGCCTATGCGGCATCGAAGGGCGGGGTCGCGTCCATGACCCTGCCGGCGGCACGCGAATTCGCGAAATCGGGCATCCGCGTGATGACCATCGCGCCCGGCGTGTTCAAGACGCCGATGGTCGCGGCCCTGTCGGACGAGGTTCAGGCCAGCCTGGCGGCCGGTATTCCGTTTCCGTCGCGCCTGGGCGATCCGGCGGAATACGCCGATCTGGTCTTGGCGATCTGTGGCAACGTCATGCTGAACGGCGAAGTCATCCGCCTGGACGGTGCGATCCGCATGCAGCCGATTTAAAGGCATTTCACCACTGAGACGGAGAGACAGTGGTGTTTTCTTTTATCCCGCCGCCCCGTCCATGAAGGCGGCGAGATCGATATCTTTTTGCGTCACGCCGCCGGCGTCGTGGGTCGCCAGCGTGACCTCGACGCGGTTGTAGACGTTGAACCATTCGGGATGGTGATCCATCTTTTCGGCGACCAGCGCCGTCCGCGTCATGAAGCCGAAGGCGGCGTTGAAATCCTTGAACTGGAAGGTCTTCGAAATGGCGTCGCGGCCGTCCACGTCGGTCCATCCGTCCAGCCCGGCGATCGCCTGGGTGCGGGCGTCGCCCGTCAGTTTGTCGGTCATTTCCTGCCTCCCTGTTTGCATTTGATCCTGGAACAATTCCCGCTAGCCTAACGCATGATCCGCACCGCACCCAACCTTGCCGATTTCGAGGAGATGGCCGAGCGCGCCCTCGCTCTGATCCCCGACGACCTGCGCCGTCTTGCCGCCGACGTGGTGATCCGCATCGAGGATTTTCCCGACGAAGAGACCGAGCGTGAAATGGAACTGGCCAGCCCCTTCGATCTGTTGGGGCTGTACCGGGGGATCGCCCTGACGGAGAAAAGCGTCAGTCACCCCGGCGATCAGCCGGACATGGTCTTTCTCTATCGCCGGCCGATCCTGGATTACTGGTGCGAGACGGGCGAGGACCTGCAGCACCTGATCCGCCATGTCCTGATCCATGAGATCGGTCATCATTTCGGTTTTTCCGACGACGACATGGACGCCCTGGAGGCGGTGGCCGCGGCCGAGGAATCCGACGCCGAGGCGTCCTGAGCGCCCGGTTTCTGCCTTCCCGCATAAACGTTTTGCGCTATTCTGCGACCGGATCGGGTGACCGGCTATCGGGCGAGCCCGCAGAACCAAGGGGGCCGACATGGGCGACGTGGAAAAAACATTGGTGCAAAACGTGGATCAGGTCGCCAAATGGGTCGACGTGCTGATCGAGTTCGGCGTCACCTACGGGTTCCAGATTCTCGGCGCCCTGCTGTTCCTGTTCGTCGGCCTGAAGGCGGGCGGCTGGCTGTCCCGGCGCATCCAGGGCTTGTGCGAAGCCAAGGGCATCGACGTCACTCTGTCCAAGTTCATCGGCAACACGGTCAAGTTCCTGATCCTGACCGTGCTGGCGATCATCACCTTGGGCAACTTCGGGATTTCCATCGCACCGTTGATCGCCCTGGCGGGCGCGTCGGCCTTCGGGGCCACCATGGCGTTGCAGGGACCGCTGTCGAATTATGGGGCTGGGCTGTCGATCATCCTGGCCCGGCCGTTCATCGTCGGCAATACGATCACCGTGGGCGAGACCTCGGGCGTCGTGGTCGAGGTCAAGATGGCCTATACCCAGTTGTTGGGTGAAGACGGCGAACGCATCACCATTCCCAACAAGGACATCGTCGGCCGCGTCATCGTCAATTCGGAAACCCGCCGTGTGGTCCAGACCAAGATCGCGGTGACCGCCGATGCCGATATCGACCGTGCGGTCGAAGCGGCCAAAGACGCCGTCGCCAAGGCCCTGCCCAAGGCGGATGCCGAAGCCGGCGGCGCTGAGCCGCAGGTCGGCCTGCACGATTTTACC
>NZRL01000187.1 GCA_002696205.1 Rhodospirillaceae bacterium
CGCCGCCAATCCGGTCGAGCCGGTTGAGTTCAATCGTTACGCACATTCGCGTTTCTCCCCGTCTTCGTCATTCGAGGCCGCGCGGTTGGCGGCGCTGTTCATGGGGCAGGCCTGGCAGGCGGTCCAATGACGCAGGGCCTTGGGGTCGCTGGTCGGCATGGCCTGTCCGGCGAAGCCTTCGCATTGGTCGGCCGTCACGGGTTCCCCCAGATGGGGGCATTGGTGGCGGTTGGTGTACGTCCTGATGACCGCCGCCGCGATTTTGTCCGTCTTGCCCGGATAGGCGTCCTTGAGCGCGAGTGAGAGTGACGGGCGGGCGTAGCCGATTTCTTCCGCGACCTCGGTAATGGTCTTGCCCGTGGCCAGTTCGGCGTTGACGATGTCTTTCCAGTTCATGCCGCACCCCCCGTGGATTCGAGGGAGTGCGTTTCTTCCGTGTTCGGGTCGTAGACGACGCCCGTGAGCGGACGGAAGACGGGGGCTTCCGGGCCGGTGTCTCGGATCAGGGCGTAGCGATAAAACCCGTTCGACGTCAACGCATGGCCGGGGGCGCGGGTCGGCATGACCCGCAAGTATCCGGTGTTAACGAGGGCGCGAAGGTAACGGCCGGCGTTGTGTTGCGGGTTCGATTCCCGGCCCGACGCCGCCAGGGCGATCAAGTCTTCCGACGTGAACTTCTCGGCCGAGGCGGCCTTGATCCGCATGGCCCGCCACAGCTTTTGCCGGAACGTGATCCGCTTCGGGCGACGGGGCCGACGTTGGGTTAAGGCGCCGCGCGGGCCCGATGATAATTCCGTCCCGCTGGCGATGACGTCGCGGCCTTCAATCGTGATCTGATACCGGCCTTTTTCGGTGCGGACCAACAGGCCGCGTTCGATCAGCTTGCAGGCGCACCGCGAGACCTCGCGCGGTGGCAAGCCGGTGTCAGTGGCGAGCGTGTCCATGCTGATGTCGGCCGTGCCGTCGTTGTCGTTGACGGCCTTGAGAACCGCCGATTGGTTTTGAGCGTTTCCCGTCATGGCACTTACGCCCGAACCAAGATCGGTTTGGAGGTCGAGCGCTCGTGCATGAGCGTCTGGCCGTCCATCGCGGCGAGGTCGACGGGGCCGCCGTTCATCTTGCCGAAGCGTTCGACGGCGGCGAGGCATTCCTTCAATTCGCTGGTGTAGCCGGCGGCGGACTTGTGCAGGAACGCCAACAAGTCGTCGCCGATTTCCACGTCGGTCAAGGCCTTGGCGATTTTCTTGGTATCGCCGAAGGGGATTTCCTTGAATTCGACGAACTGGCTAACGCGGCGGGCGACCTGGGGAAAGCGGGTCAGGTTGTTGCGGACCTTGCCCATGCCGACCAGAACGACCGGCACTTCCAACAGGTCGGACAGGTCGCGCAGCGTTTCCAACAGGCGGACCTGGCGCGAGATATAGTCGACTTCGTCAATGACGATGGCGAAGATTTCGCGGTTGCGTTCCGCCGACATGGCCCGTTCGGAAATCTTCTTCACGCATTCCTTGAACAGGGGTTCGAACCGTTGGAATTGGACGGTGACGCCGAGCGATGCCAGGATGTCGCGAAGCATCCAACAAGGCGTCCATTCCTTTTTCGCGCGGACGTATCCGCATTCGTTCTGGGTGGCCCACCATTGCACCGTCGTGGTTTTGCCGAGGCCCGGTTGGCCGTCGACCACGAGCAAACAGGCCTCACTTGCCCCCCGGTTTTGAAGAGCCTGGAACGCCAGCAAAAAGCGCTCGGTGTTTTCGGTATTCACAAATGCAGTCCGCATCGGTAGATTTCCTTTGTTCAAGCTGCGATTTCTTGGAGGGCCGAGACCTCGATTCCTCCGGTTTCCAGCAGCGACCGAAAGCCCGGTTGTCGGAGTGCATTCCGCAACTGGGCTTTATCGTGTTCGGTCGCCGCTTCGGCGTGATGGGTTAGCCACCGCGCCCATGCCAGTTCGTTCGAAAAAACGGGTCTCTCACCTTCCGCCGTTTCGATAACCGGCAATTCGTCCGGCCGCTCGGTCAGTTCTTCCGGGGCCGTGTGTTCGATTGAGAATTGTTCGTCAGGCCGGCCGACCAGTTGCATGGGGTTGGCGATTCCGGCCTCGGCCTGGATTTCCGCCGCCTTGTCGCGAAGGCGCCCCATGCGGCCCTTGATCCGCTGTTCATGCTTGATCTGGACGAGGGACGAGGCCTCGCGCAACGTGCCGTCATCGAAGTACGGCCGCGCGTTTCCGTCGGCGACGGCGACGGCCAATAGGCGGCCTTCGAAATCGCGCACCCAGACCTTGGAGCCGTCGTGGATGTCGTATCCGACCTGGACGTCTTCGCCGTGGTGGGGGTCCAGGTCATGACTGAAATAGACGTTGCCGAGGACGCGGACCTGGCACCGGCTAACCTTGCGCCGTTCGTAGGGGCGGAACAGGTCCGCCGCGTCTTCCGGGTCGATCTGAATGACGGTGCCGCCGTCGGCCTCCCAGGCCTCCCAGGCCTCCGTTGGCGTCATGTATCGCTTGCGCAGCGTGACGGGGTCGCGATACCGGGGCAACCCGCTATGAGGCGTGGCGTTGTAGTCGTCGATGACGTCTTGAGCAAAGGCCTTGAACGTCTCCCACGTCATGTCGAAGGGGGACTTCCCGGCTTCGGTCAGGGCGCGTTGCGTCAGGCGTTGCAGCTTGCGCCCGGCTTCCTTGTCCATGTCGCGGCCCTTGTAGGTGGGCAGGCGCCGCGAGGCCTTCACCCAGACTTGTTGAAAGCGTTCAACGACACCGCGCGCTTGGGAGTTGTAGGGCAGCGAATTTTTCTGCGTCATGCCCCATCGGTCATAGAAACCGATGGCCGTTCCTTCCAACAACTCGGCGCGGAATCCGGGCCCGTTGTCCGTGTACCAGATTGCCGGGACCGCGCCCTTGCGATGGTCATCCTTGCGGACCATCGCATGGCTAAGGGCTTCCAACACGCCGATGGAGTTTTCCGCCAGACCGATTGACCATCCCGTCGCGTAGCGGGTGTAGACGTCCAACACGACCGTTAGTTCGGGGCGGAACGGTGCGCCGTGGAACGGATGTTCGACAGTGGCCTTGAAGGTGTGACCGTCCGACGTGAAGACGGCGCCGGGCCACAGGTTGTCCGTGGTGCGCGTCGTATAGGCCTTGAGCGCCTTGAGGGCTTGCGGGCCCATCCGGCCCTTGTTCTTCGTCACCGCGTCCAGCTTTCCGATAAACCGGCGGGCCTGGTCGTAGGACGGCATCGGCGTGCCGGCCGGGAGGGCGTCGACGAACCTCTTGTCTCCCAGGACCGCCGCGAGGCTCGGCTTCGTCGGGGACCGGTAGTGTTCCAACAGGGCGGGCGCCCACGCCGGGACGCTCATATCCTTCTCGGCCGGAAGCGACGGGGCCAGGCCGTCGACGCCATGGTCCCGGCGAGCCTTCATCCAATTGTAGATCGTGGCACGGCACAGTGCGCGTTTCTGGCGTCCGGTTCGGGTGCCGGATTTCGCATTCGCGATGGGGACAAAATTCGCCAGGTCCGGCGGCAGGGAGCCGGATTTGCTTTCATCGATCAAGCGGGCGATGACGGTATCCTGTGTTTCGAACACGGCCCGTTCGTCTATCCAACGCAGGATGGCGGCGCGCGCGCCCATGACCTGGCGTTGCCAGTCGGTCAGGTCCGCCGAAGGGCGAACGGCGACCGGCGTTGCGGCCGTCGTGGCGACCGGCCGGGTTTCGACGATGGCGCCGACAGCGGCCTTTCGGATCGGCGTTGGGAGATTACTGACGTGATACTCGCGACCGCCGCCTTGGGCGCGGCGCTCCCGCGACTTCCAACCGTATTTTTTGGCGCGATCGTTGACCTTTTGGCGTGATGTCGGAAACCCCTCAATACCAGCCGCGCTGGCGGCGGCGGCGATCTGCGAAGCGGAAAGCCATTCGGTCATTGCGCGGCACCCTTGAACAACGGGGTTTCCGAGATAAGGCGCTTGGTCTCGCGGTCGGCCATGACGGTGACGAGGTAGAGTTGGCCGAGCCGGGCCAGCTTCAAGTCATTGCCTTCAACAAGTTTACATCCGGCGGCTTGGGCGATTTCATCCATCAAGCCGGGGCCCAAAACCATGGTCAGGGCGGGCAGTAGGTTCGCCGGAAGCTGATTGGGGCGCCCCTTCCCGGTGTAGGTGTTGAGCATGTTTTCGGTGATGTCCTTGCCGGTCAGGGACGTTAGTTGCTCGGCGATCTGCCCACGGGAAAAGGGGCTCGCCTTGATCGCCCGGTTAAGTCCCTTGCGAATGGCAAGATCGAATTCGAAGGCGCCCGGCGTGGCGGCCGGCTTTTCCGGGATGGTGATTTCGTCGGCGGTGACGCCTTCCCACATCGCGAACAAGTCAAGTTGATCGGTAGTGGTCATTGGTCATTTCCGTTGGCGGTGAATGCCCGGCGGCGGCGTTCGGCGGCAAGGTCGATAAGCTCGGCGATGGCCGCCTTCGCTTCTTTCGGCGTCACCCGCGTGAGGCTTGCCCGCGCCCGTACCCGAGCCGGTAATTTGTCGGCGAGGATGGCGAGATAACGAACGAGACGGACGGTAAGGGTTCCGCCCCCATTCAACAGGGTTTCAACCATTCGGATTGCGGCGCGATGGGCGGGGGAGACGTGAACCGTGACGGCGACCAGACCGGCGGCGCGCTTTCGCGCCCGCTCGGCCCGCTTCCGATCCACGGCGGGTTTTTTGTTTTTGGCGGGACGCATTGAAAACAGGGCGTTCTTGGCCGCCCGTGACACGTCACGAGAGCGAAATTCAGCCTTCATTTTGAGACTCCCAAAAGCTGCATGCCGGATCGCCGGCCCGAATGTCGGTGGCCGGGCCGAACGTCCATTTGACGAGGTCGCATTTGCGGAAGATTTTCCCGGACCGCGAACGGTGACGGTAAAGGTGAGCGCAGGTCTTGCAGGTCTCGCCTTTCGGGCCACTGCCCGGTTGGGCGGCATGGCCGCGTTTCTTGCAGCTTTTCCCGAAGGCGCGTTCAAGAACGTGCGGCGGCAGGATCATCAATTGTTCGGACATGCGTTGTTCATTCCCATGGTCGCGGTTGAACAGGGCGGCAGGGGCAGGCGCCTAGGCGACGTCCCGCAGCAATTCCGTATTGCTTGCGCTTCCCGATGGATTATTCTCGTTGGCGGACTGTTTAGGGTTCTTCGGAGTACCGTCGGAAAGGTAACGATCCGGCCAAATCGCTTGAGGGAGTTGTCCCAGGCGGCTCGCGATAAGTTCTTGAACGGCGGGCCAGGGTTGAGACAGGGCCTTGGAAATTGCCGTCGGCGCGTAGCCCCAGGATTCTGATATCTGTTCGAGGCTTTTGCCCGATTTTCGCAGGCTGGCCTTGATGTCTTCCTTGTGCATTCCGAGGGTTCGCATTTTCTCTCTAGACCGTCCGTAGGCCCGCGATTGAGCGCGGGCTTTTGTTGGCTGTTCAAATTCAGGTTCTTGAATGAACATAGAGAAAAATCACTCACAAGCAATAGAAAAATCACTCATCGATCTAACGAATGAGAGAAATATCATTCGGCTTGCCCGGTGGATGAATAAATCCAATGCTTTGGCGGCCGCGACAGGTGCGCCGCCCTGTATAGGGGGGGGCTATGGGTTCTGATCAATCACTGCCTGATCGAATACGGAAAATCATTGGCGATTCGAGCGCGCGATCTTTCGCTCAAAAGGCCGGCGTCAATGATGGAACGCTTAGAAGCATCCTGTCTGGATCGAAGCCAACCATGGACAACCTCGTTGCATTGGCGCGTGCGGGGGGAGTGTCAATCGATTGGCTGGCGACGGGGGAAGAGCAGGCCGTGCAGGCTGGCCCCGTTCATGTGGAACAGGCTGGTGAGGTTGGCGAGGGATTCGTCATGGTTCCACGCTACGACGTTGAGGCGTCCGCCGGACATGGCTCGTTCAACGGCGCTGAAAATATTGTCGACTACATGGCGTTTCGCGAGGAATGGGTAAGGCGGACATTGCGCGTCGATCCGTCCAAGCTGGTTTTAATTACCGCTGTTGGGGACAGTATGGAGCCAATGATCCGAGCCGGCGATTTGCTTTTGATAGATACCGGCGTGGAGAGAATTATCGACGACGCGGTCTACATCTTAGTCAAGCGCGGCGACCTGGTCGTGAAGCGTGTTCAGCAATTCTTTAACGGCGCCGTCGCGGTCAAGAGTGACAACGACGAATATGAAGACGAGACCTTGACCCCAGAAGATGCGAAGGAAATCAAGGTCGCTGGTCGCGTTCGTTGGGTTGGCCGGCTTATCTGATCTCGCGTTCCACTTCATATTTCTCGCCATCGCATCGCCACGGATCGAATTACGAAGCAAAAACAGTGCAGTACGGAAAGTGGAACCTAGCGGCGGGCAGCTTTGGCTAATGTTCCACCTGTTCGCACTTGGGTAAGGCGAGCGGAGACGACTGTTCATATGGCGCACGCCAGTGTTTCTGCGACCATTGCGGCGAGTCGGAAAGGTTCCACTTCGTCTCAATACGCGCGCCAAAAACGCCCAAATAGAGTTCCACTCGAATCATTCGAAAAACGGCGCGATTAGGCCTGCATCCCCCGGCCGCTCACGGTTTTCCGTCAGTCGCCTGGGGTCCAGAAACGATCACCTCCCCACACACCGAAACCCAGACCAAAGCCGAAACCCTCGGCGATCTGCGCGAGAACCTCGAAATGATCGCGGAATTTCTCGGCCATGACACGAGCGAACCGCTCGCCATGACGCCGGAACAGCTTCAGCAGGCGGGATACGAACTCATCCGAAAAAGCGGTGGGTGCTCTCGCTGCTGGCGCGCGTCGAGGCGGACGTCGAAAAATTAGCGGCTGCGTGATCTGAAACGGGGGAGGGTGCGTAACAAGTATATTACCCCCTCCCCCCAACGTAAGACCCCGCCGCGGCTCTCCTCGCGGCGGGGTTTCTTTTTGCGGGGAGGGAGAGTGCTGCGCGGTTCCATGCGTGCCGACACAACGCCCGAAGGCGCAGGCGCAACAGGGGAGTGAACCCCTGGCACTTCGCCGCGCAGCGATCGGAGCGTAACACCCCCACCGCCCCACAAACAAGAAACCCTCCCCCGGCGCGAACGCCACCGAGGGAGGGCTTGCCTTATGTCGAGACGGGCCGTTTAGACGCATGCCCAGGCGTTTTTTCTCTACCAGCCCCAGTGACGCTTTGGGTCGATGTCGCGCGTGGTCGGTTGTGGGTTTCGTGCCCAGCCGTGCAACTTCTCATCCATACTCTCGGCGATCCGCGCGCCAGCGGCGCGTTCACGTTCAACGTGGTAGGCGTCGCGTTCGGCCTGCGTCCAGCCGTTGCGTTTATCTTCGGGGGTGAGGGAGCGAGGCATAGCGTTTCTCAGTAATCTTGATGGTAGTTGTCGATGTTTTGCTCGATCATCCGCAAACAGTCGATCACGGTTTGCGCGGCGTGGGTTTGCGGTAGAGCGACTTGCTCGAAATGTTTCTGAGCCGCGCTATTGAAGTGAATCCAAAGCATTTCTCTTGTCGCCGTGAAATAGTCAGGGTTGATGTACATTTCTTTCGGCGGCGTACCGCGCGACGACTCGTATTTTTCAATGTGCTGCCGCAGTTTTATGCGGGCTTTTCTCCTACTCAGAAATGTGCGGATGTAGGTTCGCCCTATATCGAAGACCAGTGGGATCGCTGCACCGAGCACCACATACCCGGCGTTTTGCCAGAAACCGTTGCCCATTACCTCGCGACCTCTTCCGCTGTTTCCTCTTCGAGTGCGTTCAGCACCCCGCGAAGATACCACAGGTTCTGGTAGGGGAGGAGCCGCCGCGCGGCGCGGATGTCGCTGCGTTTAAGTTCACCCGTTGCGGCTGCACCGGCCACGCGGAAGGCGTCTTCACCCAGGCCGAAGGTCGGCCCTAGAACAGACCCCACGGCGTTCCTGACCGCGTAACGTGACAATGTCGGCCCGCCCGTCAGGGCGTTGGCACCGATCACGCCACGGCTGACCTTTTCCAACATTCCGTTGACGTCGAACAGCCAGCCGGTCATGCCGCTGCGGTCAATTGCCTCGGCAACCCAAACGCGGGGGTTATCACTCGGCTCCCGTCCTGCCAGAACCGTCTTCGCCCAATAGACGCCCGCGCCGAGCCCGAGCATCATCGCGGCACCGTTGGCGGTCGCGAGTTCCTTGCGCTGCAAGCCGCTGATGAGCATGCGCTGCGTCGACGCGAAGGCGAACGAGCGAAACTGCCCGATCACCTTGCCGAGTTCGTTCGACATCCAAAGCGGGCGGTCACCGACGCCGGGGGTGATGATCGCTTTGTCGACTTCTTTCACGAGCGCGCCCCGGAAGGCGTCGACGGCGTTGCGGTTCGTCCACTTCGCCGTGTCGGCGATCCTGACCGTGCCCTCGGACGCGCCGAATTTCTCAAACATCTCGGCGATGTCGCTGGCGGCACCGTAGTCGATGCCGGAACTCGCCAGCTTCTTGAGGTCCGTCTTCGACGCCGTGCCTTTCGCCACACGCCGCGAGGCGTCGATGATCCGGCTCCCGATGATCGTCGCCGACCATTGCTTGAGCGCCGCGTTCCAGGGCGACATTAGATTGACCAGGCCGAAAGTGTTGCCCATCGAGGTGAGCGTGTTCTCGAACCGTGAATAGCGCCCGTAAGCGTCGCCGATGTCAGCAAGCTGCAAGGCGCGGGTGTCGAGCACCATATCGAGCGCGGTGCCTGCCAACTTGGCCTCGTTGCCCGCGAGGCGCACTGCCTTCAGGTTCGTGACCAGCGGCACAACGCCGTGCTTGAACGAGCGCCATAGTCCCTCGGTCATGACCGGGCGGGCGATGTCGGTCGCCGATGAGATCACGACGCCGCCGAGGATGCGGAGATAGTTCAGGGTCCGCACCGCACGCGCGGCGCGCACGACAGGGTGATAGGGGTCAGCGGGAGAGCCGTAGGTGCCGCGCAGGCGGTCGCGCATGGCCTCAAGGTCGCGAATGTCGGCGCGGCGTTGGGCGTCGATCTTCTTGCGCGCGCGGTCGGACTTGGCGGCGTTCAGTTGCCGCGTGTAGTCCAAATTCACTTTTGCGATCGCACCGTCGATCTCAGGCGTGCCGAAAGCCTTGGCGAGTTCGACGTCGGGTGCGAGGGTCCGCGTATAGAACTCGGACAGCAACTCGACGTCGGACAGCAGGAAATTCTCGATCCGCTCGTCGGGGATGTTGAACGTGCGCTCTTTCGTCGGCCCGCGATTGAGACGGGTCGCCTGATAGGGGACGCGACCGTCAGGCGTTTTCAGGATCGTGTCGATGATCTCGTCGGCGATGTCTTCGAGTTCGAGGTCGGACAGTTCCGCCAGCTTGAGGTCGTCGCGCATGCGTTCGACCCGTGCCTCGATCTTGGCAATCTTATCCTTGTCACCCGCCGCCTCGACCCGGCGTAATGCGGCGGCAAGGTCGCCCTCGCGTTCCGTGCGCCGTTGCGCGATCTCGGTGCGGCGCTCTTGCAGCCATTCGGTGATGATGGCGCGGAACGTGGGGCGTTCGGCGACGATCTTCTGCACGTCATAGACGCGGGTCAGGTAGGAGAGGGCGGTCGTGACCTCGACGTCTTCAGGCAAAAGGCCGGCCTCGACCGCTTGTTCCTTGAGCGGCTCGAAAACCCGCTGGCGGAAATACTCGGCGGCTTCCTGCACTTCGGGCGTTTCGTCCACGTCGCCGCGACGCATGGCGCGACCCACGGCGGCGCGAAACTCGCGGTAGTTCATACGCCGCCCCTTGTTGCGTCCGAGCGCGTCCAAAGCCGCGATCCGGGTCGCGGTGAGGCGACCGCCGTCCGTTTGTCCGGTGGCATATTTGACGAATGTCTCGTCGAGTTTCGTGTAGGCGTCGAACAGGCGCGATTGATAGCTTTTGACCTTCGTCTCGACGCTGACCGGGGTCGCGATGCCGTCGGCGTTCTTGACGAGGTCGACCGGCACCTCGGCGAGCACTTGCGCTGCCTTGCGGACTTCGTTCGACGGACTGTTCAATACGCGCATGATCGGGCTGGCGAAGGCGAGTTTCTTTTCCAGGCCGAGCGCGTCGACGAGGGTATTCTCTGCCAATGTCGTATTGTCGGCTTGCCGCGACCCGACGCTGCTTTCATGGGGGCTGAACAGGTCCGCAACATCGTCAGGGGGCGGGGTGAGGTCTTTCTCGATCCGGGGGGCTAGGTCTTCTGCCTGGGCGCGGGTCAGGTACTTGCCTACGGCACCGCCCAGGATGCCGGAAAGCAAGGCGGCACCACCAATTGCGGTCGCGCTCTCCGTTGCCGTGCGGGTCGTCTGCGTCTCTTGCAAGGCGGCTTCCGCGATGGCGGCACCCGTGCCACCTGCCAAGGCGGCGCGGCCCGCGATCTTGAGCGCCGACGCACCCGCTTTGATCTGCCCGCCGACCGGGATCAGGACGAGCGGGTCGGTCATGCCTGCCGCGAATTGCGCGATCATTCCCGTGGCACCCGCCGCGTCGACGAGCGCCCGGTCGCTGCGTTCCCGGTCGATCTGGGTCTTCACGGTTGCGACCTCTTCCGGGGTCTGGGCGTAGATGAACGCCTTCGCCTCATCCTCGTATCCCTCAATGTCCGCGAACGGGTCGAAGTCGGGGTCGAGCGTGCGCCGGTTCCGGTCGGGGAGGGCGTCTTCTTCCGCGAGCGCGCTGCCGATCGAGTTCTCTAACCGGAACGCGGCACCGAGCGTGTCGGTCAGCGCGGGGGCGTCCGGTTCGGGCGTCTCGGGCGGTAGAGGGCGGATGCCGCCGACCGGCTGCTCATTGGCGTCAATGAAGGGCATCAGCGGCCTCCGTGTCGGGCGGCTTTGCGTTGCGCCGAGAAGTTGCCGTTGGCAATCGCCGCGCGCTTGGCGCGGGCGGTTTCGACCTCGGCATCGAGTTCATCGACGATCGCTTGCCGCTTCGGCGAGGCGGTCCAGTCAGGATGCCAGCGAAGCGGTTTTCCATCTTTCATCAACGTATCGAACGCGCCGTCGTCACGTTGACGTAAAACGAGGTAGGAAGGGCGTTCCTGGCGTGCGGTCAAAGGATCGACCTCGATGCGGATGTTCTCGGTCGGCAAGCCGAGTGCGGTCAGGTCCGTGTCGAGTTGCTCGTTCATCCATTCGGCGTTCGCCTTCTCGCTCATGCTGACGATGCCGTACCGTTCCGGGGCGTATTTCATGAGCCGCCGCTCGCCGCCGACACGGGTCACGGCCCAAGTCGCCTTGAGGTCGGAGACGGCGAGGCGCTCGGCGACGTCCTCATCACCCGTGGCGAGAAAATGCGCCTCGTAAGCGGCACGGTACTCGCCCAGGATCGCGTCGGGCATCTCAGCGTCGCCGAAGTCCAGGGACCAGAACGCGGGCTCGGCAAGTGCGTCGCTGACCTTGCTCTCGACCGCTGACAGGTTAAGGAAACCTTCTTCGCGGAGCCGCTGGGCGCGGACCTTCCGCGCCGGGTCGTCCGCGCCGTGGATCGCGGCCTCGGCTCGTTCCGCTGCCTGGGTCGGCGTCGCGCCGATCCGTAGCTGCTGCGCGATCATTGTCGCCGTGCGTCGGTCGGACTTGCTGAAATTGTCCAGCAGACGGGGGTTGATCTCATCAAGCCGAGCGATGATGTCGGCGGCTTGCGCCTTACGTTGCGGGTCGGTCCCGCGCAGGTAGCCCGTCCAGGCGGCTTTGAGGTGCGACGGCACGACGCCGGTTTTGGCAACGTAGCCTGTGACGGCTTCTGGGACTCTCTCAGGGGGTGTCTCTGCGAGGATAGGGGCGAGTACCTGGGAAAAGTGTTCGTCCACCGCGCGGCGATCCTGGGCACTCCCAGGGTCCAACGGAACGCCGGTCTGCATGGCGACCGCAACGCGCCCCACCTCGGCATGGTTCTCGGCCAGCTTGGCCGCGAGCGTGTCGGCGGTTTTGGTTAGCGTTGTCCGCTTGGCAGGGCCAAGCCAGCCGTCCTGATAGGCTTCCTCGATCTCAGGCAAACCGGCCTCGCCACGGGTCACCGCGATTTCAAGATCGCTGATCTGGCGAGCATGCGTCTTCGCGAGTTCGGCTTCGGCCTCGCGCTCGCGCCGGTCGAGTTGGGCCTGCGCTTTCTGCCGGTAGATCAGCCGCGCCTCGGGTGACATCCCGCCAAATGCCGGGTCGGTGTCGATGTCGAGCAACCGTGTCGGGTTTGTGTCGACAAGCCGCCCCGCGTAGCCACGCGTCACGCGCTCTTGCAGCTTGTCGCGCATATCCTGGCGTTCGATGTCGCTGATGACGTCCGTACCGCGTGCCGTGTCCAGGGCGTTGAAGCCGTCGTTCAGCATCGACCGCATGGCGTCGTCGGTCGGTGCCATGATCGCGCTCTCGGCGTAGTCGTCGAGCGTGCCGTTCAAGTCGGCCCGCATGCCGTTCACACGGGCGTTATGCTCAGCCTGCCAAACGCGGATACGGGTTGTTTGCGCGCGTTGCGTCTCGCGGGCCTTGAACAGTTCACGGGTCGTCCGGTCCTCGATCGAGTTCGCGGCCTCGTCGAGCGATTGTTTCGCGAAGGCGTCGAAGCCGCTGACCGTGACGTCGGGGCGAAATTTCAGTTTCTCACTCATTGCCGCCGCCGATCAGCCAGTCCGTCACACGGCGAGCGTGCGCGGCTTTCGCTTTTTCAAGCTGCATTGCGCGTTCGGCTTCAAGGCGGCGTTTTCCTATATCGCCCAGCGCCGCGCCCAGTTCCATGAGCCCTTCACCCATGTTGCTGATCGCGCCTTTGGGTATTTTGATCGTCGGTGTGCGAACCGGCTGTACTTGCGGCAAATCAGCCGCCGTTGGGATGCGTGCCATCAGGGCGCTCCTTTTTCAGCACGACGACGTTGTCGTCGAAGTCGTAACCGTCCCGCCAGTCGCGGCGGCGTTCCTGGGATGCGGCGCGTTCGCGTGCCTCGCGCTGGCAATCCAGCGCAAAGGCGATCTCGACCCGGCGCGTGCTGCAATGCTCGAGCCGCTCGTCGATCTGTGCGTGGATGTTGTCAGCCTCGGCATTCGTCAGGGTGCCGCTGGCGAAGTCCCGGTCGACGGCCTCGCGGTGCATTTCGAGGATTTCCTGCGCGTCCTGCACTCGGCGCAGTTGGCATTCAAGGCAACCGCACTCGCGGTAAGCCTCGACGAGCAAGCTGCCCTTGGCGGTGCAGGGGATCATGACACCACCTCGGGGCGCGGTACGTGCGTCGCGATCAACGCATAGCCGTCAGGGGCGACGTCGCCGGGTGCGCCAACGTGAACGAGCCCACGTTCGACGCGCTCGTCAAACGTCAACTCTTCGGGCGGCGTGACCACCCGCTCGACGGCGTTCAGCCGGTCAAAAAGCTGTTTTCGTGAGGGCATGGCGATCCTCGCTCGGTTCGCGGAACAGGTAGTCGATCTCCGCTTTGATGGTTGCGTATGCTGCGGTCGTGCGGTCGACATTCAGCGGCTCACTCGAGGTCATGAGGGCCTCGACTTCGGACACAATTGCGGAGCGGTCGGACGTCGACGGTGACGCTGCGCGTTGCTCAGCGGCGTGCAGCCGCCGCCTCAAATCAATGGGTACGCGGGGCATGAAGAACCTCCTCAACTCGCGCCAGCCGGTTTTCCCAGTCGGCTTCGCTCAGCAAGTCTGCGATCAGACGGAGCAGTTCTTTTGACGCGCGTGCATCCGCCGCCGTGATGACGCCTCGCCGCTGTTCGCGGTACACCCGGCCCGCCTCGCGGCGGACGTCCTCAACAGAGTTGAGCGGCGCAACGCGTAAATTTCGTTGGTCTGCCATGGTTTTACCTCCTTTCGGGGCTGCTTGGACTTGAGGTTAAGGCCCCAAATCCAAGCAACTGTAGTGATATAACATTACATCCCGTTTTCCAAGCGAAGCGGTCAGCCGTGAAAGTAGCCCTTGGCGACCTCGAACGCCGACTTCACCTGCCGAAACTCGATCTCGCTGCCGCCCTTGTCAGGGTGCGTCTCGATCGCTTTCTGCTTATAGGCCCGTTCGACGTCAGGCCATTTCGCGCTGGGGTCGACGCCGAGCACTTCCCACCATTTGGTGATGGGCATGTCGATCTCACGCACTTCGCCCAGCACGCGGACCTCGACAGGCTCCCCGTTGCGCGCGTTGGTCACGACCAGCGTCGCATAACTGGCGACCGGACCTTTCGCGTCGCAGGCGACGTCGATCAGGTCGTGGCGTTCCAATCCGCCTTTGACGAGGTCGAAGTAACCCGGTGCCAGGACGGTATCGAGGTCGTAGACGCTCTCGTGCGCCCAGCGCACCGGGCCGGTCGAGTTATTGGTCGCCCGACCGAGCGTGTGCAACGTCGCCTGGGGGCGGCGTCCTTCAAAGTTCGCGTTGGCGGTGTCTTTCACCGCTTCCGCCGTTGCTGCTGCCTTGGTGTTCATTCTTTCGTTCTCCTTTCGATCAGGTTTTGAGTTTCGCCGCCGCGTCGAGGACGTCGGCAACGCCCGGCACGGCACGTAGGGCCGTGACGGCTTCGTCGCTTTGCGGCGACATTTTCCCCGGAGGGGAGGTAACGACCTGGCCCTTATCCGGCCCGCCCAGCGATACGTAGGCGTTGTCGATGTCGAGGTAGGCGCTGCCGCCGGGGGTGTCATACTTCACTGCAACCATTTCGGTTCTCCTGTTTTCGTCGGGGGCTACATACG
>NZRL01000188.1 GCA_002696205.1 Rhodospirillaceae bacterium
CCATCTGGCGCGCCGGCGCCTGGCGACCCTGCAACCGACCCAGGGCATGCAGGTCGAAGGCACCTTCGCCACGGAACAGCCGAAACCGCCGCTTGTGCGCCATGCCGCGGGCTCGATCCCGCCGCCGGCCCCGCCGGGGCAGTTTCCGGCGCCTTGGATTCTCGGCCGTTGGGCGATCGATTGCTCGCTGAAGGAAGGCGGCAACGGAGTCACCTACAACCAGGTCGACGCCGGCAAGGTGCGGGTCATCCGCGACGACGGATCCGCCGCCGTCTACGACATTCACCGCGAAAACGACATCATGGTGCTGCAGGGCGGCGGCCTCGTCTATCAGGACAAGATCGTCAGCGCGACGGAATTGCGGTCCTACGCCGTCAAGTACAAGGACCAGTGGCACAAGGTCGATCTCGTCTATCGCAAGTGCGATTGAACGCGGCTCGACCGGCCCGTATTTCGTCCTTTCCTGCGGCCTCGCTCCTATTTGATCCAGACAAAAAAAGTCCCGACCCGCTGACGCGGGCCGGGACCGTGGGTTGCCAATCCTTGGGGTTGGATCGGGCATAATGCCCTAACGAATAAAGGCCCCCTTACCGGGGATTATTGGTATGGCCGATGCCGTAGGCGACAGAGGCCAGAAAGGCGACTGCGGAAACGATACAAAGGCCCAGAAAAAGAGCGCTACCGGTTGTCATGATCTGAACTCCCCCTTTGAAAGCGTGATCAATGCGGGAAGTGTGCCGACCTCCCGCCGCGCCTTCATTGATCTAAATCAATCGCCGAAAATTTCCGCCGGGCATGCTTTTCTCCGCCGAACGGGGACAGTGAAATATCCACAGATTGTGCATAACCCCGGCACGGAAAGACTCTGGCCCCAACGCCCCTTCGGGTACACTTCCCGCACCCGAGGATGGGCCGCCCAGCGTCGGGCCGGCCCAGGAGGTCAGCGTTATGCGCAATGCCGTGATAGGCGCCGTCGTCGGATTGGTCGTCGGTGTCGTATTCGGGGTTTCCATCATCGCCCCACGCTTGAAGGCGCCCCTGCCGGCAACCGCCGCCGAGGTCGTCGCGGAGCTGTCCTCGGACGAGGCCCGCAAGGAAATGACCGCCGATCCCGAGACGGTATCGGCGCTGGCATCGGAACATGCCGCCGAGGCCGCCGCGCCTCCTGCCGAAAATCTATTGGCCCCCGCCGCCCCCACGCCGCCGGTGCATTGGCGGATGGAAAGTGCCTTTTCCAGCGGCCTGCCCCAGTTGGGCGCCCAGGCGAAACGCATCGAGACCGAGATCTGGCGCGTTTCCGCCGGACAGATGGAAATCGCCTTTCATGAACCGGGCTCGTTGGTCCGCGAGAAAGACATCTTCCAGGCCGTCAAGGCGGGCGCCATCGACGCCGCCTTCGTGGCCCCCGAAAGCTGGCCCGCCGAGGTCCCTGCCCTGCAATTGTTCGGCGCCGTGCCGTTCGGCCCCCGGTCCGAGGAATACCTCGCCTGGCTCTATTTCGGGGGCGGCGAGAAGATGCTGCGCGAAATCGCGGGCGGCCTGGGTGTGCAGATCGTCGTCTGCGGCCTGGTATCGCCGGAAGGCGCCGGATGGTACCGCCGTCCGGTCACCACGGTCGAAGACCTGAAGGGTTTGCGCGTACGCATGACCGGCCTGGGCGCACAGGTCATGGACCGCCTGGGGGCCGAGACCGTCGACCTGACCGAGGGCGATATCTTCCACGCCCTGGAAACCGGAACCATCGACGCCGCCGAATATTCCATGCCCGCCATCGACGCGCGCTTGGGCTTGCAGCGCATGGCACGGAATTATTATTTCCCGGGCTGGCACCAGCCGGCGACCTTGCTCGCCCTGGTGATCAATCAGGCCCGCTGGGAAGACTTGAAACCGGTGCAACGGTCGCAGCTAAAGGCGGTCTGCGGCGACAACGTCCGCCATGGCCTGGCCGAGGGCGAGGCCCTGCAATACCGGGCCCTTCTGGATCTGACCAAGGAGGGTGTGACCCTGCGGCGCTGGCCGCAGGAAATCCTCGACCAGTTGTCGAAGGCGTGGAGCGATATCGCCGCCGAAACGTCGGCCGAGGACAAGGATTTCGCCCGGGTTTGGAAGTCGCTCAACCTGTTCCGCAAGGATTACGCCGTCTGGCGCGAATTGGGCCAACGCTAAGGCGCGCCGCGAGGGGCGCCGTCATCCAATCAACAATCGGAAATCCAAAGACCGAGAAGATCAGCCGCCCGTCGCCGCGTCCTGCGGATGATCGCCCAGCACATCGGCCGGCAGTTCATCCATCTTGGTCAGCAGGTATTCCAGGTCGGACGATTCGAATTCCACGCCCAGGTCGTCATATTGCGTCATGATCCGCTCGATCATGCGCCGGGCGTAGCGTTCGCGGTCGTTCTCGCCGCCGTCCATTTCGGTTTCCCGGCTGACGTCCAGCGCCGCGCGCACGGCCATGTATTGGGCCGGCGGCAGATGCGCCTTGTCGAACACGGCGCGGAGCCCCAAGGGCCCGCGGTCATGGATCAGCCGCCGGGCGTTGTCCAACGTCACCCCGGCCATGGTCGCCATCGCGCATTCGAAGAACGTGATATCGCCCATGCAGAGTGCCCGCAGGGTGATCGACGGCGTCAGGCGGCCGTGATCTTGTAGTTGTTTGACCAGGACCATGACGTCGTCGACACCGGAATCGGACGACAGGCTGATGGTCGCCCGCTCGCGCGATTGCAGGACGAGGTCCGTCGTCATGGCGGCGGGCAATTCGTGGCGTTTGACCAATTCGTCCCGCAGATTCTCGGACACCAGAGTGACCAGGCGTTCCGCCACGGTCACCGGCAGGGACGAACGGTTGACCATCGCCGACTGCACGCCGGAACGGTCACCGAAATCGTCGACGACCTTCTGGAAGGTCTGTTCGGAAATCTTCGCCCCCTCGTTGGCGACCAGGCGCGTCACCGCCGCCTCGTTCCCCGTTTCGACCAGCGCTTCGGAAAGCGCTTCGGAAACATGGGCCCGTCCGGCGGCGGCTTCCTGCTTGGCCGGATTTTGCGAGCCGACGATGGCGATCAGGTCGTCGTCGTTGAGAACCTTGGAAAACTCGATCATCGGCAGGGCGACCTGATCGACATCGTTGGCCAGGGCCACCGCGACGTCGTGCGGCACGTTGCCGTTCTGCTTCAGGTTCTCGGTCAGGGCCTGACGAACGCGGACTTCCGCATCCTTGACCATCAGGCGAAAGATTTCTTCGGCCAGGGCCCGTTCGCTGTCGGTCAGGCGCCGGGGGTTGAACGCCCCCGCGACCTTGGCCGCCGTTTCGGCGCGGTTGACGGGCGTGGGATCGGACAACAGCCGCGCGACATCCGATTGGCTCAGTTTATCTGCCGGCATGAGTTAACGACTCTCCTTTCACAGTCTCGGGGGATCGGCCCCCATGACTGCGCCCACGATCTTCCATGTCCTGGGAGTATACGTCGGAACGCGGTTCGAATGAAATCCTCTCCCGGTCGCCCCGGGGGCACCCCCGCGCGCCGCCTTGCCTTATCCTTGCCACACCTTCGCCATATCGTCGGGCCGCGTCCGGCATTTGCGGGGCGCGGCCGCGAACAATGGCCCTGCCACCGAACGGGTTCACGATTGCGCGGCACCACTACGATGAAGATAATGCGGGCCGCCGCCAATCAACGGCGGGCCCGTGTAAAAAAGGAAGGTTTGCTAGGTTCATGAAACATCTCACCCTGATGGCCGCCGCCGTCGCCGGCATCACCGCGTCCATGATGGTCGCCGCCGCCCCGGTCCAGGCCGACGCCGCCAAGGCTTTCAAGAAAAACCGCTGCGCCCAATGCCATACGGTTTCCGGAAAACACACCATCGGCCCGTCCCTCAAGGGCATCATGGGCCGCAAGGCCGGCACGGCCGAGGGTTACAAATCCTCACGCTATTCGGATTCGCTGATCGCCGCCGGCGAAAAGGGTCTGGTCTGGAACGACAAGACCATCGACGCCTATATCACCAACCCGAAACAGTTCCTGCGCGATTATCTGGACGACCCCAAGGCGCGGTCGAAGATGGCCTATCCGGGCCTCAAGAAAGAAGATCAGCGCGCGTTGATCGTCGAGTACCTGAACAGCGTCAAATGACCTGACGCCGTCTGTCCAAGAAAAACCGCCGCCTCGGCATTCCGGGGCGGCGGTTTTCTTTTGGGTATGCGGCGGTCGCTCAGCGGACGATCAGCACCGTCTGGGCCGCGTGGCGCACGATATGCGCGGTGTTGGGGCCGACCTCGAAATCCTCGCCTTCGTCGGACGAGCGGGTAGACAGGATCAGCATGTCGCACGAGATTTCCCCGGCGATCCGGAGAATTTCCTCATAGGCCCGGCCGTGACCGACGATGTGCTGCACCTTGATGTCGTCGGGAACGTTTTCGCTGACCCAGGCGTGCAGGCGGGCGTTGGCCTCGTCCAGGGCTTTTTCCTCGAAATCCTTGGGAAAGAAGCTGGCGACCAAGGTCATGCCGAAATCGGGTACGACCGCCATGACGTGAAGGTCCGCGCCGAACGCCTTGGCGAGTGCAACCGCCTGGGGTGCGGCGCGGTCCCAGGTCGAAGCGTCTTCAAGATCGATGGCGAGAAGAATGTCCTTGTACATGGTTATGTCTCCTTCCCCTTAGGCGCCCGCGGGGTCCGGGTGCAGGCGCCGGCGCCCCCGTTGCATGAACACCACGAGCCCCAACAACGCCAAGGCGGGAATATACAGGATGTGTTTGGGCAGGCGGTCGGTTTCCCGTTCGACGGAAACGATCTCCCAATCGAAGTCGATCTTCTGCTTTTCGGCGGCACTTCCGAAGACGACGACGTCGACGATCTTCTTGCCCTCATCCTCGCGCAGCTCCAGGCCCGCGAACTTCAGGCGGTCCACCCCCGGCGCCTTCGGGCCGAGCGGCAGCATCACCGTCTTGTCCACCTCGTCGCCTTCAAGCGTCTGGCCCGTAACGCGCAGGCGCACCTGGGCGTCGGCGGGCATCTTGGCGGCGACATCTTCGATCTGGGTCGCCGGCACGGATTCCAGCGGCGGCACGATCATGTCCATCCAGAACCCTGGCCTGAACAAGGTGAAGGTGATCAGCAGCAACGCGACCGTCTCCCAGGCCTTGTTCCTGACCAGGAAGAAGCCTTGTGTCGCAGCCGCGAACAGCATCACGGCTATGACCGAGGTGACAATCACCAGGATCAGATGGAACGGTCCTTCGATGCCGATCATCAACAACTCCGTGTTGAAGATGAACATGAAGGGCAGGACCGCCGTGCGGATGTCGTAAGTGAAGCCTTGAACACCCGTCTTGATCGGATCGCCGCCCGAGATGGCCGCCGCCGCATAGGCCGCGAGGCCCACCGGTGGCGTGTCGTCGGCCAGGATGCCGAAGTAGAAGACGAACAGGTGCACGGCGATCAACGGCACGATCAGGCCGTTATTGGCCCCGACGGTGACGATCACCTGGGCCATCAGCGACGACACGACGATGTAGTTCGCCGTGGTCGGCAGCCCCATGCCGAGAACGATGCAGGACACCGCCGTCAGCAACAGCAGGATGATCAGGTTGCCGCCGGACAGGATTTCCATGGCCTCGGTGATGACCTGGCTGATCGGCGTCAGGGTGACAGCACCGACGACGATGCCCGCCGCCGCCGTGGCGACGCCGATGCCGACCATGTTGCGCGAGCCGTTCATCATGCCTTCGATCAGGTCGTTGAAGCTTTCGCGCCAGGTTTCCGGCCCGGCGCCGTTGCCCCGGAAATAGGACTGCAACGGCCGCTGCGTCAGCAGCATGAAGACCTTGAGCACGACCGCCCAGAAGGCGCTGAGCCCGGGCGAGAAACGCTCGACCAGCAGGCACCACATCAACAGGCCGACGGGCAGCAGGTAGTAAAGCCCGGCCTTCACGGTCGGGCCCGTTTCCGGCAGGACGTCGACCGATTCCATGATGCCCAGTTCTTTGTAATTGGCGGCATAGCGAACCAGGCCGAAATAGGCCGCCACCAGGATCACCGCGGCGATCCAGGGCGTCGCGTCGCCCATGGCTTCCTTGGTCCAGCCGAAGCCGTAATAGACCGCCGCCCCCAGAACGATCATGCCGACGGGCACGGTCGTCCAGATCACGGCGCGCTGCGCCATGGTCGGTTTGTCCGTACGCTTGAGGCCCTGCATCCCGGCCTTCATCGCCTCCAGATGCACGATATAGACCAGCGCGATATAGGAAATGATCGCCGGCAGGAAGGCGTGCTTGATGACCTCGACATAGGAAATGCCGACGTATTCGACCATCAAGAACGCCGCAGCACCCATGACCGGCGGGGTCAGCTGGCCGTTGGTCGACGACGCGACCTCGACGGCCCCCGCCTTTTCGGCGGAGAAGCCGACCTTGCGCATCAGCGGAATGGTGAACACGCCCGTGGTCACCACGTTGGCGATGGACGAGCCGGAAATCATCCCGGTCATGGCCGAGGACACGACGGCGGCCTTGGCCGGCCCGCCCCGGAAATGGCCCATCAAGGCGAACGAGACCTGAATGAAGTAGTTGCCAGCCCCGCCCTTTTCCAAAAGGCCGCCGAACAGCACGAAGATGAAGACCAGCGAGGTCGAAACCCCGAGGGCGACGCCGAACACCCCTTCCTGGGTGATCCACAGGTGCGACATGGCGCGGTCGATGCTCGCCCCCTTCCACATCAAGACCTCGGGCGCGTATTCACCGAAGAAGATATAGACCAGGAAGACCGAGGCGACGATGACCAGCGGCAGGCCGAGAGCACGGCGCGCGGCCTCCAGCAACAGAACGATGCCGAGGCCGGAATGAACGAGGTCCGCCGTCGTCGGCAGGCCCGGGCGCTCGGCGATCTCGTTGGCGAAGACGGCGAGATAGAGCGCACACCAGGCGGCGGCGGCGGCCAGGATCCAGTCCTGGATCGGGATGAAGTCACGCGGCGACTTCTTGGTCGCCGGGAAAATCAGAAACGTCAGGAAGATCGCGAAGGCCAGATGGGCCGGCCGCGTATGCGTATTGGTCAACAGGGGGATGTATTTTGCCGCCACGATCGGCAGGGGCGAGGCGATCCAAATCTGAAAGATGGCCCAAGCCAGAAGTATGGCGGAAATGATCTTGACGACGGTTGGCCCGGGGTTGCGGGCACCCGTTTCGGCGGAGGCGACGATATCGTCGGCGGCCGCGAGATCGGCGACGTCGGACTGGGAATTGGGAGCCGGTTGCTCGCTCATCTTTTTTTACCCCCCCTGTGCAGGCCCGCCGAAAATCGGGCCGGCGCTGGTTCGTTCACATGAATTCCGTGGGTTGGAGACGGCCCCGGGGAAGCCCCCGGGGCCGATCCAACGGATCGCGGTTACTTAATCAGGCCCGCTTCCTTGTAGTACTTCATGGCGCCGCCATGGAGAGGCGCGGACAGCGAGTCCTTGACCATCTCTTCCTTCTTGAGGACGGCGAAGGCCGGATGAAGCTTCTTGAAGGTGTCGAAGTTTTCGAACACCGCCTTGACGACTTCATAGACGACCTTGTCCGGCGTCCGGGTCGAGGCGACGAAGGTCGCGCCCACGCCATAGGTCTTCACGGCGTCCGGCGTACCGGCATAAAGACCGCCCGGGATCGTCGCATAGCGGTAGAAGGAGTTTTCCTTCACCAGCTTGTCGACGGCGGGACCGGAAACCTCGACCAGGTTGCCGTCACAGGAGGTGGCGGCTTCCTTCAGAGAGGCGTTCGGGTGACCGACCAGGAAGAAGAAGGCGTCGATCTTGTTGTCGCAAAGGGCCTGGGCCTGTTCGCCGGACTTGAACTCGGCGGCCAAGGCCAGATCGTCGGTCTTCCAGCCGAGCGCGTCCTGCAGGACGTCCCAGGTCGCGCGGGTGCCGGAACCCGGGTTGCCGACGTTCACGCGTTTGCCCTTCAGGTCCATGATCGTTTTGATGTTCTTGTCCTTGCGGGCCATGATCGTGACCGGCTCGGGATGGACGGAGAACACCGCGCGCAGTTCCTTGAAGGCACCCTGGTCCTTGAACTTGGACGTGCCGTTGTAGGCGTGATACTGCCAATCGGACTGGGCGACGCCCATGTCCAGGTCACCGGCGCGGATCGCGTTGATGTTGAACACGGAACCGCCGGTCGATTCGACCGAGCAACGCACACCGTGGTCTTTGCGGCCCTTGTTGACCAGACGGCAGATCGAGCCGCCGGTCGGGTAATAGACGCCGGTGACGCCACCGGTACCGATGGTGACGAAGTCCGCCGCCTGGGCGTTGGACAGGCCGACCACCATCGCCGCAGCGACGGCCGTAGCGGCCAAAGGTTTCGAAAGGAACATCTCCAATCCTCCTTGGGTTTCTTTAGGGTTGATCGTTGATTTGACGCCGGACGGGTGCGGCGGGCGCACTTTCCGACAGGGGAGTTCCCAGGAACCGGGCGGTTGCATCGTTAGGCATCCGCGCGCCGGCACCCCGGTTGTCCGCCGAGGCGTTGCCCGGCGTATCGGGCAGGCACAGCCAGGGGCGATCCGCCCCGGCGGCCGGACTGAAAGCCCGAATTTTGTTGGAATCAAAGGAAGATCGGCGACGAAGAACCAATTTCACAGGATTGGTATATTCGGGATTCGGCCGGGGGCCGAACATCGCGGCGACATACTCCGCCGCGGGCGTCCTCTCAAGACTCCGCCCAAATCCCGCCATAAGCTTCCCTGAACATTTTCGTTACGGGAAAGTGTAGCACATCGCCCGCAAAGGCCAACGGCGAAGATGAGATGCGTTCTAACCTGTCGTTTTCCCGCACAAGGAAGTACAGAAAATCCTTACGAAGCGATCTCCTAAGGCAACCGCCCAACCTCACGCAGGTATTGGGCCGCCCCCGGATGACGCGGCGCCGTCATGCCCTTGCGCGCCATCTCGAAGGGATGCAGGCGCAAAAACGCCCGGTGCTTCGACTGCACGAAGTGCAAATTCTCGAACACCGCTTTCGTCAGATAGTACGCCGTCGCCGCATCCATCTTGTCAGACGTCATCACCGTCGCCACCAAACCAATGGTCTCGATGTCGTCTTTCATCTGATCGTAGGTGTCCTTGGAAATGATCGCCCGCACGTAATATGGATTGGACGCCAGCAGGCGATCCACCGCATCGCCCCGGACCTGCACGAAATTGATATCGCAGAGCTCGATCAGCTTGCGCACGTTCGAATTGGGATGCCCTGCCAGAAACGCCGAGGTATCGACCCGCCGTTTGCAGATGCCTTCATACTGCTGCTTGATGTCCAGATTGGCGACCAGGGGAAAATTCGACAACGGTTCGTTCATGGCTTCGAACAGCAGGCGCATGGTCGCGTTGGTGCCCGACTTCACCTTGCCGATATCGATCCGCCGCCCTTTCATGTCGTCGATGGTCCTGATGCCGCTGTCCTTCTTGGTGACCACGGCCAGGGATTCCGGATGGGCGGAAAACAGGGAATAGATGCCTTTCAACGCGCCGATATTGGCGAACGTCCCCGTGCCGTTGACGGCGTGATACTGGATATCCGACTGCACGATGCCAAGGTCATAGGTGCCCTTCTTCAGGCCGATCAGGTTGTCGATGGACCCCTTGCTGGTGACCGCCTTGCAGGCGTAGCCCCGCATCTCGCGCTTGACGATATCGCAGATCGCCTTGCCCAATTGGATATAGACGCCGCGGTTACTGCCGGTCCCGATCGTCAGCGTCTCCGCCCCGGCGGGCGGCGCGAAAACCGCCGTCGCCATGACCATCGCGGCCGCAACCGCACACCGGCGCCATGCGCCCCCCTCTGCCGTCTCCGTCGCCCCCTGACCGAGCATGCCGCCTATTCCTTGTCCCGATGCGTTAAGTGATCCCCGCGTCTTTGAGGGTCTGATCGATAGCTTCGCCCAGAATTTGGACCAATTCCTTGACCTGTGTCATGTCGATAATGAACGGGGGCGCCAGCAGAATATGGTCGCCGCGCGCGCCGTCGGCGGTGCCGCCGGAGGGATAACAGATCAGCCCGCGGGCGAAGGCCGCCTTCTTGATACGGGCATGAATTCTCAAGGTCGGGTTCAAGGTTTCCTTGCTCGCCCGGTCGGCGACAAGCTCGATGCCCCGAAACAGGCCACGCCCTCGGATGTCCCCGACATGGGGATGATCCCCCAGACGGTCATGCAGTTCGGCGTCCAACGCCGTGCCCATGGCCTTTACGTTGTCGAGAAGCCCCGTGTCCCGCACCTTGCGCTGCACGGCCAGTGCCGCCGCGCAGGCCACGGGGTGCCCCATATAGGTATGGCCGTGCTGGAACGCACCGGATCCTTCCTTGAAGGCGCGGTACACTTCATCGGAAACCAAGGTCGCGCCGATCGGCTGATACCCCGCCCCCAGGCCCTTGGCGATGCAGACGATATCCGGCGAAACGCCGTCCTGTTCGCAGGCGAACAGCGTGCCCGTGCGGCCCATGCCGGACATCACCTCGTCCAGGATCATCAGCACGCCGTATTTGTCGCAGATTTCGCGGATGCGCTTGAAATACCCCGGCACCGGGGCGAGCACCCCGGCCGTCGCGCCCCCCACGGTCTCGGCGATGAAGGCGCAGACGTTGCGCGGGCCCAGGCGTTCGATCTCGGCTTCCAATTCATTCGCGACGCGCAGGCCATAGTCTTCTTCCGTCTCGCCGTCCCGCATTTCCCGGTAGGGGTAGCAAGGGGCGATATGCGAGACCGGCATCAGCATTTCCTTGTAGGGCTCGCGCCGCCAGACGTTGCCGCCAACGGACAGCGCCCCCAGGGTATTGCCGTGATAACTTTGACGCCGGGCGATGAATTTGGTGCGCTCCGGCTGCCCCGTTTCCAGGCAGTACTGACGCGCCATCTTCAATGCCGCCTCGACCGCTTCGGAGCCGCCGGACAGGAAATAGACCATGCCGATCCCGTCGGGCGCGGCATCGATCAGAAACTCGGCCAATTTCTCGGCCGGCTCGGTCGTGAAAAATCCCGTATGGGCAAAGGCCAGTTTATCGGCCTGATCCTTGATCGCCTGGATCACGTCGGCGTCCGAATGGCCAAGGCAGGACACGGCCGCCCCGCCCGAGGCATCGAGATACCGTTTGCCGTCCGCATCGATCAGATAAATGCCGTCGCCCGCCACGGCGACCGGCAGGTCGGATTTCAGTTCACGGTAGAAGACGTTGGTCATGTCGATCCAATCGCACAGCCGATCCGACAATAGGACGCGATTGCATGCCCACGCGTCAATCCAATAGGATGCCGGCCGGCGCATCCGTCCCGCGCCGACCATCAGGCAAATCAGAGGGGAGCCGCATGGACCTGAAAGACCACATTCGGGGTATTCCCGATTTTCCCATTCCGGGGATTCTGTTTTACGACATTTCGACGCTGCTGCGGCATCCCGACGCCTGGCAGGTCGCCCTCGGGCGTCTGGCCAAAATCGTCACCGGCTTCAAACCGGACCTGTTGGCCGGGATCGAATCGCGCGGCTTCCTGACCGCCGCCCCTCTGGCCTCGCGGCTCGGCTGCGGCTTCATCATGGTGCGCAAGCAAGGCAAGCTGCCCGGGGAGTGCATTTCCCATGAATACGAATTGGAATACGGCACCGACGTCGTCGAAATTCAGAAAGACGCCGTGCAGCCGGGTCAGCGCATCGTCATCATGGACGATCTATTGGCGACCGGCGGGACCATGGCGGCCTCGATCGATCTGTTGCGCGGCGCCGGCGCCGAAGTCGTGGGCGCGACCAGCCTGATCGAACTGACGTTCCTCAAGGGACGCGAGAAACTGGACGTGCCGTTTGAAGCCCTTATGGCCTACGACGACTGACCCAGGGTTCGGCGGATCGACATGACCGAGTTGGATATCCGCATCGACGATCTTTCGGGTGGCGCGACGCTTGACCTGATCCGCCGGCATCTGGCCCATATGCACCATGTGACTCCGGCGGAAAGTGTCTATGCCTTGGATCATACGGGGCTTCAGGCGCCGGACGTGACCTTCTGGTCGGTCTGGGACGGCGACGAAATCGTCGGCTGCGCCGCGCTCCGCGAAATCGACCCGGCCCATGGCGAGATCAAATCCATGCATACGATCGAGGCCCGGCGCGGCACCGGCATCGCCGGTCGGGTCCTCGATTTCATTTTGGCCGAGGCCCGGCGGCGCGGCTATGGCCGCCTCAGTCTGGAGACCGGTGGCTCGGACGCGTTCAAAGCCGCCCGCCGCCTATACGCCTCCGCCGGTTTCACCGAGTGCGAGCCGATCCCCGGCTACGGCCCCGACCATCACAGCTTTTTCATGACGCTGGAACTCTAGGCCGCCCGATCCGACAAGACCTGGCGCACAACCTTTTTCATCAAAGTCGGCAATGCCTGACCGCCGAATTCGTCCGGATGCACCCAGACGCCGTCGGCGTTCCCCCCGCCCGGCGTACCGCCGCACAGGACGGTCAGACGAAGGTGGAAGTGGGTAAAGGTATGACGGACTTCGCCCTTCTCGGCCCAGTCTTCGGATGTGACCGGGGCCTCGGCAACGGCGGCCTGCACGTCCCAGGGATCGTCCCGCCAATCGGTCGACGGCACTTCCATCATCCCGCCGAGCAATCCCTTCTCCGGCCGGCGGCGGAGCAGCACCCGTCCCGTTGCGTCCTCGATCCAGAACGCCACGCCGAACCGCGTCGGCTTGGCCTTCTTAGGCGCGCGGGCAGGCCAGGCGTCGGCGTCGCCGGCGGCCTTGGCGGCGCAGGCGCCTTCCCACGGACAAAGCCCGCATTTCGGGTTCTTCGGCGTGCAGACCGTGGCCCCCAGGTCCATCATCGCCTGGGCGAAGTCGCCGGGGCGCTGTTGCGGCGTCAGGGCGCGGGCGGCTTCTTGGATGGGCTTCTTGCCCGTAGGCAGCGGATCGGTGATGCGGCGCAGGCGCGAAACCACCCGTTCAATGTTACCGTCCACCGGAGAGGCCGGAATATCGAAGGCGATGGCGGCGATCGCCGCCGCCGTATAGGGCCCGACGCCGGGAAGCCCCAACAGCGCCTCCTCCGTTTCGGGAAAGCGCCCCGTGAAATCGCCTGCGACGACCCGGGCGCATTTGTGAAGGTTGCGCGCGCGGGCGTAGTACCCCAGCCCCTGCCAGGCGTGCAGAACCTCGTCCAGATCGGCGGCCGCCAAGTCCTCAATACGCGGCCAGCGCGCCACAAAGTGGTCAAAATAGCTTTTTACCGTCGCCACCGTGGTCTGCTGCAACATGATCTCGGAGAGCCAAACGTGATAGGGTTCGGCACGACGGCCTGGGGGCGCCCGCCACGGCAGGACACGCCGGTGACGGTCATACCAGGCCAGCAGTTCGGCCACACGGGCATCTTGCGGGGGATGAGCCATCGCCCTTTAATGCCATGCCTGCCGACGCCGTCAATGCTAAACCTCTGGCCGGACGCCGGCCGCACCAGGAGCCCCACCCCCGCCATGCCGATGGACGACCCCCAGCCGAAGCAACACAGGCGCCGCCAGGGCGGTATGCATGCCGTGGGCAAGGCGCTGGGCAAGTTGACCGCGGCCGCCTATGGCCGGCGCGGCTTCGCCGAGGGCGACGTCATCCGGCATTGGCCGGAAATCGCGGGCGACCTTCTGGCCCGGCACACCCTGCCGGACCGCATCACCTTTCCCCGCGGCCAGCGCACGGGCGGCCTGTTGCACCTACAGGTCGGCACCTCCGCCGTGGCCACGGAGGTCCAGCATCTGGAGCCGTTGATCGTCGAGAAGATCAACGCCTACTTCGGCTACGGCGCGGTCAAGGCGATCCATATTTTTCAGCGCCCCCTGCCGCCGCGCGCCGCCGAGAAGACGCCGCCGCCCGCGCATCTGAGCGCCGCCGAACAATCGTCACTGGAACGCGATCTGGCCGCCGTGACGGATCCCGATCTGCGAGACGCCCTGGAAGGCCTGGGCAAGGCGGTCATGAACCGCCGCCGGCGCGGTGGATAAATTGCAAAATGCAGACCCGTTTCAATGACTTAGCAAAAGGAGTCGACTCGTCCTTCGGGCCGATTCTATATTCATCAACATCTTGTGTTTCAGGAGGAAAATTTGCTGCGTTTAGCACAAGGTCTTGCGTTCGTTCTGACGCTGATTCTGGCCGTTTCCGGGCCTTTCGCGGGTTCCGCGAAGGCATTGGACGGCGTGCCGGAAATGTTGGGCGACCGGGTTCTCGGCAATCCCGACGCACCGGTGACGATCATCGAGTATGCGTCGCTGGGCTGTCCGCATTGCCGCGAATTCCACGACGAAACCCTGCCCGAGATCAAAAAGACGTACATCGACACCGGCAAGGTGAAGCTGATCTTCCGCGACTTTCCGCTGGGCCAGCGCGCCACGGCGGCGTCAATGATCGCGCGCTGTTCGGGCCCCATCCGGTATTTCGCGCTGGTTTCGATCTTCTTCCGCGATCAGGGCATCTGGAGCCAGGCGCCCGACGGTCTGGCGGCGCTGACCGCGTCGGCCAAGAAGGCCGGCATGTCGGCAACCCAGGTCGATGCCTGCCTGCGCAGCGAGGAATTGCTCCAGGGCGTGCAGAAGATCGCCATGGACGGCAACAAGGAACACGGCGTCGATTCCACGCCGTTCTTCATCGTCGCCGGGGAAAAGGTCTCCGGTGCCCAGGACTTCAAGGTGTTCGAGGAAATCATCGAACGCGCGCTGGCCAAGTAAGCGCGCGGACGGGATATCTGACAGGATCGGCGAGGCAGCTTGCTCAATTTCAAGAAATTGCGGGTGTTGGGGTTCAAGTCCTTTGTGGACTCCACGGAGCTGTTCATCGAACCGGGCCTGACGGGTGTGGTCGGGCCGAACGGCTGCGGCAAATCGAACGTCGTCGAATCCTTGAAATGGGTGATGGGCGAGACCTCGGCCAAGCAGATGCGCGGCACGGAGATGGAAGATGTCATCTTCTCCGGCACGCAGGACCGGCCGTCGCGCAACATCGCCGAAGTCACGCTGACCCTCGACAATACCGAACGCAAGGCCCCGGCCCAGTTCAACGACACGGACGAGCTTGACGTCACCCGCCGGATCGAGCGGGAAAAGGGATCGAGCTACCGCATCAACGGCAAGGAAGTCCGCGCCCGCGATGTCCAGTTGCTGTTCGCCGACCAGGCGACGGGCGCGCGTTCAACCGCCCTGGTCAGCCAGGGGCGCATCGGCACGGTGATCAACGCCAAACCGGCGCAGCGCCGCCTGCTGTTGGAAGAAGCCGCCGGCATCACCGGCCTGCATTCCCGCCGTCACGAAGCCGAATTGCGGCTCAAGGGTGCTGAAACCAACCTGGAACGTCTGGACGATATCCTCATCACCCTGGACGCCCAGATGAACAACCTGAAGAAACAGGCGCGCCAGGCGACCCGCTACCGCAACCTTTCGGACCATATCCGCAAGGCCGAGGCGACCCTGTTCCACATCCTCTGGACCAATGCCGAAGCGGCCCGCAACAAGGCCCGCGAGCAACTTAAAGAAGCCGAAGGCATGGTCGCCGAACTGACCCAGCGCACGGCCGCCGCGACCAACCGCCAGGCCGCCGCCGCCGAAGGCCTGCCCGAGCTGCGCCAGGGCGAGGCCGTGCTGGCCGCCGAGTTGCAGCGCCTGACCCTGGCCCGTGAGGGCCTGGATGAAGAAGAGGCCCGCATCGCCCGGACGATGGAAGAAACCCAGGGCCGCCTGGAGCAGACGGGCCGCGACCGCGACCGGGAACAGGGCCTGATGGCCGACGCCGACGAGGCCGTCGAACGCCTGAATTGGGAAAAGCAGGAGATCGAAAAGGCCCAGGCCCAGGAAGCGGACGACCTGACCGCCGCCGCCGAGGCCCGCGCCGCCGCCGACGAAGCCGTCGCCGAGATGGAGCGCGACGTCGATCGGGAAACCAACGACCTGGCCGCCGCCGAAGCCCGGCGCAACGCCCTGACCCAGCGCCTGGGCGAACTGGAAAACCGCCTGAACCGTCTGGCCCAGCGGGCCCAGGAAGCCGAGGCCCAAAAGGCCGACCTGGAATCCCGTTCTGCCGATCTGGTCGATCTGGCCGATGCCGATCAAGCGGTCGAAGCCGCCCGCCTTGCCGCCGAGGCCGCCCGCGAAACCCTGACCGGGATCGAGGCCGGGCGCCCCGAGGCCGATCAGGCCGCCGAACAATCGGCCCAGGCCGCCCGCGAACGGTCCACCGAACTGACCGCCCTGGAAACGGAAATCCGCACCCTGGAAAGCGTTCTCGCGGCCGGGCCGGAAACGGACCTGCCGCCGGTGCTGGATCAGATCACCGTCGACAAAGGCTTTGAAGACGCCCTGGGTGCCGCCCTGGGCGAAGACCTCTCCGCCCCCGCCGCCGGCGACGACGCGGAAGGCGTGGTCATCGGCTGGCGGACGCTGGGTCCGCTCGCCAATCCGCCGGCCCTGCCGGCGGGTGCCCGTGCCCTTTCCGAGGTCGTGCGCGGCCCGGCGGCCCTCGATCGCCGCCTGTCGCAGATCGGCGTCATCGAGACCGCCGCCGACGGCGCCCTGCTTCAGGGTCAGTTGCAGTCCGGCCAGCGCCTGGTCAGCCGCACCGGCGGCCTGTGGCGCTGGGACGGCTACCACGTCGCCGAAGGGGCGGAAACCGCCGCCGCCAAGCTGTTGGCGCAGCGCAACCGCCTGACCGAGATTTCCACCCAGGCCGAGGAAACCCGACGGATCGTCGAGGACCTGCGCGCCAAGGCCCAGGCCGCCAAGGAAAAGGCCGAAGCTCTCCGCGCCCAGGAACGCGACGCCCGCCAGGCCGTCAACGAAGCCGACCGCGCCTTCAATTCGGCCCGCGACCGCCTGGCCGCCGCCAAGGACCGCGCGGCGGCGGTCCAGAACAAGCTGGCGGCACTCGCCGAAACCCAGGCGTCCATCGCCGCCGACCAGGATGAAACCCAGGGCCAGAAAGATGCGATGGCCGCCGAGAAGGCCGAATTGCCGGATCTGGAAGCCGCCCGCACCGCATTGGCCGAACGGCGCACGGAATTGGCGGAAAAGCGCACCCACCAGATGGAATGCCGGTCCCGCCACGATCAGTTGGCGCAGGCGTCCGAAGCCCGCAAGCAGCGCCTGGTCGCCATTTCATCCGAATCCCAGATGTGGGTGACCCGCCGGTCGCGTTCGGAAAGCCAGCTGGCCGAGCTGGCGGAACGGGCCGAGACCCTGAAATCCGAATTGGAAGCCCTGGAACAGAAGCCGGCGGAGATCGCCGCCAAGCGCGAGGAGTTGCTGACTGCCATTCAGGCGTCGGAGGAACGGCGCAACGCCGCCGCCGACAAGCTGGCCCAGGCGGAAACGACCCTGGGCGAGGCCGACCGCGACATGCGCCAGGCCGAACACGACCTGTCGCTGGCCCGCGAAACCCGCGTCCGCGCGGAAGGTGCGGTGGAAACGACGGATCAGGCGTCCCGCGCCCTGATTTCCCGCATTCAGGACCGCCTGCAGGTCGGGCCGCAGAAAATGCGCGAGATCGCCGAATTGGAGCCGGACGCCCCCCTGCCCGATCTCGAAGCATCGGAAAAGCGGGTCGACCGGCTGCTGCGCGAACGCGACACCATGGGCCCGGTGAACCTTCGGGCCGAAACGGAAATGACCGAACTGACCGAACAGATCAGCGGTCTGGAGACGGAAAAGACCGACCTGATCGCCGCCATCGAAAAGCTGCGTCAGGGCATCAACGAATTGAACCGCGAAGGCCGCATGCGCCTGCTGGCCTCGTTCGAAGAGGTCAACGGCCACTTCAAGGTGCTGTTCCAGCGTCTGTTCGGCGGCGGTCGGGCACATCTGGAGTTGGTCGAATCCGACGATCCACTGCAGGCCGGCCTGGAAATCTTCGCCAGCCCCCCGGGCAAGAAGCTGCAGGTGCTGTCCCTGCTGTCGGGCGGGGAACAGGCCCTGACGGCGCTGGCGCTGCTGTTCGGCGTGTTCCAGACCAACCCGGCCCCGATCTGCGTGCTGGACGAGGTCGACGCGCCGCTGGATGACGCCAACGTCGACCGATTCTGCTCGATGCTCGACGAAATGGCGAAAAGCGGCCAGACGCGGTTCATCGTCATCACCCACCACCGCATGACCATGGCCCGCATGCACCGGCTGTTCGGCGTGACCATGCAGGAACGCGGCGTGTCGCAATTGGTCTCCGTCGATCTGCAACAGGCCGAGGGCTTCCGCGAGAGCGCCTGACAGACCGCGCCGGGGGTGCTAATCTCCGCCGCCTGACCCCCGCAACCCCTTCACCGATGGGTGATTTTCATGACCGAGGATAGGCCCAGTTCGGACCTTGACGGCCTCCAAAAGCGCATCGACGGCGCCATGGACAAGGGCGGCTTTTCGGAGGCCCGGAAAAAAGCCGAAAACGAGAAGCCAAATAACGCTCTGGGCCTTGCATTTCGAGTCGGCATTGAGTTAGTTTCCGCCGTCGCCGTTGGGTTGGGTATCGGTTTGCTGCTGGACAAGTGGCTCGATACAAAGCCTTGGCTCATGTTGGTGTTCATAATCCTAGGGGGATGCGCCGGCATTCTGAACGTCTATCGAATGGCCCGTGGCTACGGTTACGCCCCGGGATATCAACAGGGACCCACCACCCCGGAAGACGACCCAGACCGCCGATAATCCGCATATCCATCAAAACGCTTTAATAGACGGGAAACCGAGCCTTGGCCGAAAAGCACAGCCCGCTCGCTCAGTTCGAGATCAAAACCCTTGTGCCGCTGGAATTTGGCGGCATCGACGCTTCGTTCACCAATTCGTCGCTGTTCATGGTGGCGACCGTGGTTGTCGTCAGCCTGTTTTTGATCCTTGCCATGCGCCGCGCCGCCCTGGTGCCCGGCCGCTGGCAGTCGATGGCGGAATTGAGCTACGTCTTCGTGGCCAACGTCATGAAGGACACGGTCGGCTCCGAAGGCCGCAAGTACTTCCCGTTCATCTTCACGGTCTTCATGTTCATTCTGTTCGGCAACCTGCTGGGCATGCTGCCATACAGCTTTACCTTCACCTCGCACATCATCGTGACCTTCACGATTGCCGCGGTGATCTTCATCGGCGTGACCCTGATCGCGCTGGCCAAGCACAAGCTTCACTTCTTCTCGTTCTTCATGCCGCCGGGCGTGCCGATGCTGTTGGCCCCGCTGCTGGTTCCGATCGAGATCATTTCCTACCTGTCGCGCCCGATTTCCCTCAGCGTTCGTCTGTTCGCCAACATGCTGGCCGGTCATACGCTGCTGAAGGTTTTCGCCGGGTTCATCGTGTCGCTCGGCGTGTTCGGGATCGCCCCCTGGGCGTTCGTCGTCGCGCTGACGGGTCTGGAAATCGTCATCGCCTTCCTGCAGGCCTTCGTGTTCACCATGCTGACCTGCCTGTATCTCAACGACGCCCTGCACCTGCACTAGGACGAAGACAGGGACCGTCGGGACACAAAGAGTTTCTTGAACCAACAATCATCATCAATCCGAACCATCAGAACTAGTCTTACGAAAGGATAAATCCATGGACGTTGAAGCCGCCAAAGCCCTTGGTGCCGGTCTTGCCGTTATCGGTGTTATCGGTTCCGGTATCGGCATGGGTAACATCTTCGCCTCCTTCATTCAGGCCGTCGGCCGCAACCCCAGCGCCCAGGGCGCGGTGTTCCCGATGACCATGCTGGGCTTCGCCCTGGTTGAAGCCATCGCGCTCTTCGCGCTGGTTATCGCCCTGGTCATTCTGTACGGCTGATTCTTTCGTACGACGCATAGGCCCGGGGCGGTATCCGCCCCGGGTTCGATGCGTTATCACCGGGGGTCCGCCCCCGGTTGAACGAATGGAATCATCCGCTTTGGGATAAAGAGGTCCTTCAATGCCTCAATTGGACGTCACTACCTTCGTGCCCCAGATCGTCTGGCTGGTGATCAGCTTCACCGCCATGTTCCTGGTCATGTGGAAGGTCTGCGTTCCCAGGATCGGCGGCGCTCTCGAAGCGCGGCAGAAAAAGATCGAACAGAACCTGGAACGCGCCGCCGACCTGAAGGCCGAGGCCGAAGCCGCCGTCGAGACCTATGAGAAAGCTCTCGCCGAGGCCCGCGCCACGGCGCACGAGGAAATCGCAAAGGTCCAGGCCGATCTGAAAGCCAAGCAGGATGCCGAGGAAGCGAAGCTTTCCCAGTCCCTGCATGCCAAGATCAAGGAAGGCGAAGCCGCCATCGACAAGGCTCTCCGGGATGCCCTCGCGGGCCTCGACGCCATGGCGGCCGAGGTCGCCCAGGCGGCCTGCGAGCGCCTGACCGGCGATGCGCCGGACTCGGCTGCGGTCAACAAAGCCGTCGCCGATGCCGCCAAAGCGCGGCAGGCCTAAAGGAAGGGAGCGTAAATCATGGAACAGATGCTGCACGATCCCACCTTCTGGGTCTCCACGGCCTTCGTCGCCTTCATCGGGCTGCTGGTCTACCTCAAGGTGCCGAAACTGGTCACCGGCGCGCTCGACGAGCGTGCGGACAAGATCAAATCCGACATCGAGGAAGCCGAAAAGCTCCGCGAGGAAGCGCAGAAACTTCTGGCCGACTATCAGAAGAAACAGCGCGACGCCCAGAAAGAGGCCGAAAACATCGTCGCCGCCGCCAAGGAAGAAGCCGAACGTCTCGCCAAGCAGGGCGAACAGCGGCTCAAGGATTCCCTGGCCCGGCGCGAAAAGCAGGCCATGGACCGGCTGGCCCAGGCGGAAGCTGCCGCCCTGGATCAGGTCAAGGCCCATACGGTGGACGTCGCCATGGCCGCCACGCGCCAGGTGCTGGCCGACAGCATCAAAGGCAAGAAGGCGGAACAGTTGATCGACGACGCCATTGCCGGCCTGCCCGGAAAACTCCACTAGTCTTCGGGTTTTCCAGGCCGAACGTTTCAGGGGGCTCCTTCGGGAGCCCCTTTTCATTTATAGATACCGGCCATGGAACAGACCTATTCCATCCGCTGGATGAGCCCCGAAAGCGCCGACGCCGACGCGCCCGGGCTGCTCGCCCTGATCCGGGGCCTCGCCGATTTCGAGGGCTGGTCCGAATTCGTCGATATCTCCGCCGCCGAAATCGCCGAACGGGCCAAACGCCCCGCCCCGCCCTTTCACGCGGCCCTGGCCCAGGACGCCACAGGCGCGCTGGTGGGATTCGCGACGGTCTTCGTCACCGACTTCACCTACGCCAGCCGGCCGTCCCTGGAATTGGAAATGCTGTTCGTCGCCGAGCCATGGCGCCGCCACGGCGTCGGCCGCGCCCTGATGGACGCGGTAATCGCCCATGCCCGCTATGGCGGCTATGTGGAGATGGAATGGAACGTCCTGAAGACCAACGCCCGCGCCCAGGCTTTCTATCGCCAGTTCGGCGCGGATGTGCAGGGGGAATGGGATCGGTGGGGTTTGGTTCTCTGACCTAGCTGACGAGGTCTGCCCATTCTTCCTCGGTCAGAACCGCGACACCCAGTTCTTCCGCCTTTTTCAGCTTCGACCCGGCGCCCGGCCCGGCGACCACGTAATCGGTCTTTTTCGACACGCTGCCCGAGACCTTGGCGCCCAGGCTTTCGGCCTTGGCCTTGGCTTCCGAGCGGCCCATGGTCTCCAAGGAGCCGGTGAAGACCACCGTTTTCCCCGCGACGGGGGAGCCGGAGGTATCGGCGACTTCCATGTCCTGGATATCCAGGGCCGCTTCCAGTTGGCGCAGGACCTCCTGGTTATGGTCTTCGGCGAAGAAGCCAAGCAGGTCGTCGGCGACGGAGGGGCCGATCTGGTCGATGTCGATCAGGTCGGCGTAGGCTTCGCTCTCTCTGTCCTGGGCATCGGCCATGGAGGCCTTAAGGGCCGTCCAGGAGCCGTAGGTGCGGGCCAGCAGGCGGGCCGTCGCCTGCCCCACCTGGGGAATGCCGAGGGCGTAGACGAAGCGGTCGAGGCCGATCTCGCGCCTATCCTCGATGGCGCGTTTGAGGTTCTCGATCGACTTTTCCTTCCAGCCCTCGCGCCCGTCCAGGCGGCCGGTCAAGGTCTCCACGTCGAAGATATCGGCGGGGGATTTGAGCCAGCCCTCGCCCCAGAAGGATTCGATGTTCTTGGCCCCCAGCCCCTCGATATCGAAGGCGTCGCGGGAAACGAAATGCTTCAGGCGTTCGACCGCCTGGGCCGGACAGATCAGCCCGCCGGTGCAGCGCTTGGCCGCCTCGCCTTCCTCGCGGATCGCGATGCTGCCGCATTCGGGGCAGGTCTCCGGCATCACGAAAGCCTGGGCGCCCTGGGGCCGTTTGTCGGGGACGACCTCGACGACCTGGGGGATGACGTCGCCGGCGCGCTGGATGATCACCGTATCGCCTTCGCGGATATCCTTTTCCGCGATGTAATCCTCGTTATGCAGGGTCGCGCGGCCCACCACGACGCCGCCGACGGTCACCGGCGTCAGGTTGGCGACGGGGGTCAACACGCCCGTGCGGCCGACCTGGACGGTGATTTTCTCCAGCACCGTCGTCGCCTTTTCGGCGGCGAACTTATGGGCCGTCGCCCAGCGGGGGGCGCGGCTGACCTGGCCCAGGCGGCCCTGCCAGTCCAGGCGGTTGACCTTGTAGACCATGCCGTCGATGTCGTAGTCGAGGGAGGCGCGTTCGGTCTCGGTGTTAGAATACGCTGCCATGATTTCATCCAGCGAGCGGCACAGCCTGGCCCGGGAATTGGTCTGGAAGCCCCATTCGGTGAGCTTTTCGTAGAACTCCGCCTGGGTTTCCCAGGACACCTCCGAAACCTCGCCCCAGCTGTAGAAAAACACCCTGAGCGGCCGCGCCGCCGTGACGGCGGGGTCCTTCTGGCGCAACGACCCGGCGGCGGCGTTGCGCGGATTGGCGAAGACCTTGGCGCCCTCCGCCGCCTGGCGGTCGTTCAACGCCTGGAAATCGGACTTGGCCATATAGACCTCCCCCCGGACTTCCAAGACGTCGGGAATGCCGCCCCCCAACAGGTCCTTGGCGATGATCGTTTCCGGAAGGTCGCCCAGGGTGCGCAGGTTCTCGGTAATGTTCTCGCCTTCCCGCCCGTCGCCCCGCGTCGCGGCCATGACGAACTTTCCGGCCTCGTAGCGGGCGGAGACGGACAGGCCGTCGATCTTGGGCTCGGCCATGACCTCGACGACTTCATCGGCAGGCAGGCTCAGGAACCGCCGCACGCGGTCCAGGAAATCCGCGACGTCTTCTTCCGAAAAGGCGTTGCCGAGCGACAACATGGGCACGGAATGCGTGACCTTGGCGAAGCCTTCGGCGGGGGCGGCCCCCACTTTGTTGGACGGGCTGTCCTTGCGGATCAGGTTGGGATACCTGGCCTCGATGGCGGCGTTGCGCTGGCGGAGCGCATCGTAATCGGCATCGCTGATTTCCGGCGCGTCGTCCCGGTAATAGCGGTCGTCATGGGCCGCGATCTCGCCCGCCAGACGTTCCAGTTCGACGGCCGCGTCTTCGGGCCGCAGGCTGTCCACCGGTTGGGTGCGCAGGCCGTCGGACGTCATCGCGAAGCCCCCATCAGGAGGCCCGGCGATCAAGCAAGGAGACGGCCGCCGCGCGGGCTTCTTCGGTGACTTCCGATCCGGCCAGCATGCGGGCGATTTCCTCGCGCCGCTCGTCCCCGGAAAGCGGCACCACGGTGGTCGCCGTGGCGTCATCGCGGGCGGCTTTCTTGACCTTCAAATGCCGGGCCCCCTGGGCCGCGACCTGCGGCGAGTGGGTGACGACCAGAACCTGGACGCCGCCGCCCAGCTTGGCCAGGCGGTCGCCCACGGCCGCCGCCGTCGCCCCGCCGATCCCGGCGTCGACTTCATCGAAGATCATGGTCGGCACCGGATCGGCATCGGCCAGCACGACCTTCAGCGCCAGCATGAAGCGCGCCAGTTCGCCGCCCGAAGCGATCTTGTTCAACGGCCCCGGGTTCGCGCCCGGGTTGGTGGCGATCAGGAATTGCACCTTCTCGGCGCCGGCCGGGCCCCAGGCGTCTTCGTCCAGGGCCTCCAGACGCGTTTCGAACCGGGATCCTGCCAGATGCAGCGGCTCCAATTCCGCCGTGATGGCGGTGTCCAGCTTACCCGCCGCCGTCTTGCGGCCCTGGCTGAGGGTTCCGGCGGCGCGGACGTAGGCCTTGCGGGCCTCGGCCTCCGCCTGTTCCAGTTTCTGCAGGTTGCCGGAGCCCGTATCGAGGGCCTGGATCTGGTCTTCCATGCGGGCCAGCAAGGCCGCCAGGTCGTCAACCTGAACGTTGTGTTTGCGGGCCTGGGCGCGCAGCGCGAACAGGCGTTCTTCGGTCTCCTCGAGCTTGCGTGGGTCAAGATCGACCGCCTGGAACGCGCGTTCCAGCAGGCTGCCCGCCTCCGCCGCCTCGTCCAGCGCCCGGCCGAAGGCGGCGATGGTGTCTTCCAGGGCGCCGCCCGCCTTCTCGGCGACGGATTCCAGCTCGCGCAGCGCGGTCTGAATGTTGTCCTCGACCCCGCGCCCGTTGGCCAGCGCGGCCTGCGCCCGGTTCATGCCTTCGACGACCTTCTCGCCGTGCATCATCATGGCGCGGTCCTTGGCCAGG
>NZRL01000189.1 GCA_002696205.1 Rhodospirillaceae bacterium
ACCAGCACGGACAAGGTGCTGGAATGCTTGGCCCATGCGTCCTACCAGCGGGTCGAAACGGTGTATGAGCCCGGTGAATACGCCCTTCGCGGCGGTATCCTGGATATCTTCCCGGCGGGGGCCGAGGCCCCGGTCCGCCTGGATTTCTTCGGCGACGAGCTGGAACAGGTGCGGACCTTCGACCCGACCACGCAGCGGTCGGAGGCCAGGCTGGACGGGTTCGCCATTCGCCGCGCCCTTGAAGCCCCTTTGGATGATGACGCCGTCTCCCGTTTCCGATCCGGGTATCGTGTGGCTTTCAGCACGGGCGGCGACGACGATCCGCTGTATGAAAGCATTTCCGCCGGGCGCGCCCATCCGGGGATGGAGCACTGGCTGCCGCTGTTTCATGACGGGATGGAAACTTTGTTCGATTTCCTGCCCGACGACGTGATCGTCGCGCTGGACCCGCAGGCCGGGGAGGCGGCGGAAGACCGCCTGTCGATGATCGCCGACTATTACGGTGCCCGCGCCGAGATGGCCGAAAAGCCCGCCGGGGCCATGGCCGGCGTGCCGTACCGGCCCTTGCCGCCGACCCAGCTGTATCTCAGCGATGGGGAATGGCGGGATGTGCTGGGCCGCGCGGGCCTGCGCGAATTTTCGACCTTCGATGCGGCGGGCGACTGGCCGGACGCCATCGATTTGGGCGGCCGCCCGGGCCGTGAATTCGGCGACGTGCGGGCGCGGCCCGACGACGACGTGTTCGAAGCGGCGGCGGATCACATCAAAATCCTGGGTGCCGGCGGCCAGAAGGTCGTGATCGACGCCTACTCGGAAGGATCGCGTACGCGCCTGATGACGGTCCTGGCCGAACGCGGCGTCAACCTGCGCGCCGCGCCGGATTGGCAGGACGTGCTGACGGGCGAGGGACCGGCGGCGGTGGTTCTGGGGCTGCCGCGCGGTTTCGTCTTGCCGGGCCGGGTCGCGGTCCTGACGGAACAGGACATCCTGGGCGAGCGCGTGGTGCGCCGCCACCGGGTCAAGGTGCGCCCGGAAAACCTGATCGCCAGCGTCTCGGACCTCAACGAAGGCGACTTGGTCGTCCATGCGGAACACGGGATCGGGCGGTTCGAGGGACTGGAAACCCTCGATGTCGGTGGCGCGGCCCATGATTGCCTGATGCTGGTCTATGCCGGGGACGACAAGCTGTTCATTCCGGTCGAAAACATCGAGATCGTCACCCGATACGGCGCCGAAGGCGGGCCGGGCAATCTGGATCGCCTGGGTGGCGCCGCCTGGCAGGCCCGCAAGGCGCGCATGAAGCAGCGCATCCGCGACATGGCCGAGGCCTTGATGCAGGTCGCCGCCCAGCGTCTGTTGAAGGACGCGCCGCGCCTGGAAGGCCACCCGGGGGCCTATGACGAGTTCTGCGCCCGTTTCCCCTATGACGAGACGGAAGACCAGCTCCGCGCGATCTCCGACATTCTGGAAGATCTGGTGCAGGGCCGCCCGACGGACCGGCTCGTCTGCGGCGACGTCGGCTTCGGCAAGACCGAGGTCGCGCTGCGCGCCGCCTTCACCGCCGCCCTGGCGGGGAAGCAGGTCGCCGTCGTCGTGCCGACGACCCTGTTGGCGCGCCAGCACTACAAGACCTTCGTCGAACGGTTCCAGGGCTTTCCGGTCAAGATCGCGCAACTGTCGCGCCTGGTGACCGCCAAGGAGATCGCCCAGGCCAAGGAGGGCATGGCCAAGGGCGACATCGACATCGTCGTCGGCACCCATGCTCTGCTGGCCAAGGACGTGCGGTTCCGCGATCTGGGGCTGCTGATCATCGACGAGGAACAGCATTTCGGTGTCGCCCATAAGGAGCGCCTCAAAAGCCTGAAGACCAACGTCCATGTCCTGGTGCTGACCGCGACGCCGATCCCGCGCACCTTGCAGATGGCGTTGACGGGCCTGCGCGAAATGAGCCTGATCGCCACGCCGCCGGTCGACCGACTGGCCGTGCGGACCTTCGTCCTGCCTTTCGATCCGGTGATCCTGCGCGAGGCCATGGTCCGCGAACTGCACCGGGGCGGGCAGATTTATTACGTCTGCCCGCGCGGTTCCGATCTGGACGGCGTCGCCAATCAAGTGACGGACCTGGTCCCCGACGCGCGGATCGCCGTGGCTCACGGCCAGATGAAGCCGAAAGACCTGGAAGACGTGTTCCAGGCTTTTGCCGACGGGGCCTATGACGTGCTGGTCTCGACCAACATCATCGAATCCGGCCTCGACCTGCCGCGCGTCAACACCATCCTGATCCACCGCGCCGACCGTTTCGGCCTGTCGCAGTTGTATCAGCTGCGTGGCCGCGTCGGGCGGTCGAAAACGCGGGCCTACGCCTATCTGACGCTGCCCGCCAAGGGCAAGATCACGGCGACGGCGGAAAAGCGGCTGGAGGTCATGCAGACCCTGGACACCCTGGGGGCCGGCTTCACGCTCGCCAGTCACGACATGGATATCCGGGGTGCAGGCAACTTGTTGGGCGAGGAACAGTCCGGCCATATCCGCGAGGTCGGGGTGGAACTGTATCAGCGCATGCTGGAAGAAGCCGTGGCCGAGGCCAAGAGCGGCGGCGGCCAGGATGTGGCCGACGAGGACTGGAGCCCGCAGATCGCGCTGGGCACCGAAGTTCTGATCCCCGAACATTACGTCGCCGATCTGAGCCTGCGGCTGGAGCTTTACCGGCGTATCTCACGCCTAGCCGGGGACGACGAGATGGAAGACCTGGAGGTCGAACTGATCGACCGCTTCGGGCCGATTCCGGAAGGCGTGCGCAACCTGTTGGACGTTGTGCGCCTGAAGGGTTCCTGCCGCCGGGCCGGGGTCGCCAAGATCGACGCCGGGCCGCGCGGCGCCACGGTGCAATTCCGTGGCGACGACTTCGCCGATCCGGCCGGTCTGGTCGCCTGGATCACCCAGCAGAAGGGCAAGGCCAAACTTCGTCCGGATCATAAGCTTATTTATACAAGTGATTGGCCTGACAAGGAAAGTCGGACCAAGGGTGTGCGCTATCTGGTCAGCCAGCTGGCCGCCATCGCGGGCAAGGCGGCGGCTTGACCGGGCGTTGAAACCGCAGCCCCGGCGGGGGCTACTAGTAGAAAATCAGTGGACGACGCGCTCGCCGGCCTGGGGGGCGACGACCGGTTCGCCGACGGCGAGGTCGAGACCCCATTCGGCCTTCTGCACCGTCGTCGCGATCATGTGGCAGAACCCGTGCAGGAGTTTCTTGTCCAGGGTCACCGTCACGTTCATGCCGTCGGCGGTCTGGAAGCTGAGGACCAGTTTCTTGCCGTCCCAGGGTTTGACCTTGGCGCCGGTCACGGTCATCGGGCCCGAGTTGGCGGTCAGGTCGACCGTGTCCTCGTCATGTTTCTTCGAGAAATCGGAATCCTGCACCGCCGCCTGATGCTCCATGCCGAGAACCGCGTCGCGGACTTTCGGCGAAACGGGGGCCGGCGCAGCGGCAGGCGGGGCCTCGCCGCCGCCCGGGGGCGCCGAGGGCGTTCCATCCGCTTCCCCCGGCTTGCCTTGGCGCAGGCCGGTGAGATCCGCCGTTTCGGCGAGCTGTCCGCCCAGCGCGGGCCAAAGGACCCCGATGAAGCGCCGGGTCAGCCACAGGCGGTATTCGGTCTTCTCGCTGGTCGCGATGCGCAGCAGCATGCGGTCCTCGGTGGGCAGGTACTTGACCGTCATTTGATGGAGGCGGGTGTTGCTCACGGGGGGCTTGGTCCGGGGCCGGTCTGGGTCAGGCGGCCGAGGCCGCGGCGTCGAGCATGCGGGCCAGGATCTGCGGCTCCTGCGCGCCGGAAATCACCATCGGTCCGTCGAACACGAAGGACGGCACGCCGTTGACGCCCAGGCGGTGGGCGCGGGCGTTGTCCTGGGTCACGGATTCCAAATCTTCGTCGCTCAGGAGGTAGCGCTCCAGGTCGTGGCGGTCGAGGCCGTGTTCGACCCCGATGTCCAGCAGGATCGGCATTTCGCCGATATCCAGGCCGTGCACGAAATAGCCGACGAACAATGCCTCGACGATCTGATCGGCGACGCCCGCGCGGTCGGCGAACTTCACCAGGCGATGGGAATCGACGGAATTGGGCGTTTTCTGGATACGGTCGAAGGCGAAATCGATTTCGACCGATTGCCCGGCCTCGCCGATCGCGCCGTAAATGCGCCGCACGCGGGTTTCCGACCCGAACTTCTTGACCAGATAGGCCGTGCGGTCGACCCCGTCGGGCGGCAGTTCCGGGTTCAGCAGGAAGGGCCGCCAGTGGGTTGTGACCTGAAGATTGGGGCGCATGGCCATGGCCTGGTCCAACCGGCGTTTGCCGATGTAGCACCAGGGACAGACCGTGTCGTAGATGATTTCGATATCCACCTGCTGGGCCCTTTTGCCGGCGTCCTTCGGATGTTCGGGCGTGTGACGCTTGGCCGCGTTGTCATTGCGGTCGGCGCCGTTTCCGCCCGGTCGCAGATACATCTGCCCTAAAAACTCCATGCAAAAGTATAAGGGGGCGGCACTTTCGTGCACACCCCCTTGATACCTGTCAGGCGCGAATTCCGAATGACTCTCGATCGGTACGGATCGCTTCCTTTCATGTCGCCGCGCCGGTTCGGGCGGCGGCCCCGGCGCCTAGTGGGCGACGCGGGGACGGTGTTGGTACAGCGCCCGGTTGAAGGCCGCCCATTCCGGCGGGGAAAACTGGGCCTTGTCGTTGTTGGTCGGCTGTTTGCGCGGCCCGAAGATGTAGCCGCGGAACAAAACGATGTGCGAAAGCATTTTTCACTCTCCTTTCACAGCAGTGAATCGCTTGATCTGAATATACGCACACTGTGCGCAAAAATCCAGAAAAATGCGCACCGAGTGCGTTTTTTGGAATGTGAAAGCGAAAGGTATACGGGCGCCATCCGGCGGTGACCCAGGGAACACAGGGGCCACCGCCGGTCGAGGCGATCTGAAAAAATATTTGTATAGACGTCCGATCCGATGGGGTTTCCGGCCGAATTGACGGAAAGGATCAGCGCCGCGCGTCGGGTACCCGCAGAATCACCAGGAACCCGACGGCGAAGAACACCAGAATCGCCGTCATGCCGAGGCGCTGGCTGTCTGCCATGGCCGTCGCCCAGGCGACCGCGGCGGGACCGATGAAAGCCGTCGCCTTACCCGCCAGAGCCATGAAGCCGAACATTTCGGTGCGGATTTCGTCGGGCGCCAGGTGCGCCATCAGCGACCGTCCCGCCGCCTGACCCGGGCCGATGAACAGGCCCAGGAACATGGCGAGCACCCAGAACAGCGCCTTGTCGTCTATCAGGATGATCCCAAGCGCGAAGGAGAACAGCCCGACCAGCGAGATCAGGATGGTTCTCTTTGGCCCGATCCAATCGTCGACCCAGGCCATGAGGAAGGCGCCCAGGCCGGCCGTCAGGTTCATCCCGATGCCCAGTTGGATGATCTCCGCCTGATCCATCTTGAACGTGCCGGCCGCGTAGATGCCGCCGAAGATGAATAGGGTGCCCAGCCCGTCGATATAGATCATGTAGCCGATCAGGAAGGTAATGATGCCCTTGTATTCGCGGGCCCGGCGCAGGGTCGCGACAAGGGTGCGCAGGCCGTCGCGCACGGCCTGAACCGCGCCGATCCCGGTCGCCGGGGTGTCCGGCGTGAACAGGAACAAGGGCAGGGCGAACAGGGCCAGCCAGACCGCGACAAAGGGCCCGGTGATCCGTACGTGCTCCGCCGCGTCCTTGTCGAGCCCCAGCCACGGCACCTCCGGCTGCACGAAGCCGATCAGGATCAGGACCAGGCAGACGATGCCGCCCGCATAGCCGAAGCCCCAGGCCCAGCCGGAAACCCGGCCGATGCGGTCGCGCCCGGCGACGTCGGGCAGCATGGCGTTGTAGAACACGACCGCCGTTTCGAAGGTGAAATTGGCGATGGCGATGAAGGTCAGGGCCCAGACCACGGCGCCGGGGTCCGGCTCCACGTACCACAGCATGGCCGTGGCGAAGACGAGACCCGAGGTGAACACGAAGATCCAGGGTTTGCGCCGTCCCGTCCGGTCGGCGATGGCGCCCAGGATCGGCGCCGAAACGGCGACGCAAAGGGAAGAGGCGGAAATCGCGTAACCCCACATCTCGGTTCCGGCGATGGGGTTTTCGGCCACGGCCTTGGTGAAATAGGTCGAGAACACGAAGGTGCTGATGACCGCCGCATAGGCCGAATTGGCCCAGTCGTACATGGCCCAGGCCAGCGTGCCGAGGAACGATGCGGGCCGTCCGGCCGGTGAATATTCAGGCTGTGCGGTCACCGGCCTCTCCCTTCCGATGCGTCGAATGTCCCTAGGTTCTATCCCGGCGGCGGGGTCGGTGAACAGGGGCTTCATAGGCCGGGACGTGCGTCCGTCGCCGCGCTATAAGCGATGGATCGGCCGACAGTCGGAGGAGGACCCATGCCGAAGATCGATCCGCCCGCATGGCGCGAGGGCGAAGGGGGCGGCAACGCTGTGTTCGGCGCCGGAAACGGGCCCTATGCCGATGTACCGCTCGGCGATGCGGCGGGATTGACGCAGTTCGGCGTTCGCCTGGAACGCCTCGCCCCGGGGTCGCGGTCGTCCTACCGCCACCGGCACGAGACGGAAGATGAATTCGTCTATCTGCTGTCGGGTGAACTGCTTCTGATCGAAGACGAGGAAACCTTGTTGCGCGCGGGCGATGCCGCGGCATGGTCCGCCGGGGCGCCGGTCGCTCATTGTCTGGAGAACCGTTCCTCTTCGGACGCGACCGTGCTTGTCGTCGGCGCGCGGCGGCCGTCGGATAGGGTTCACTACCCGGACCATGACATCGTCATGCACCGGGACGGGACGGATTGCCGCTTCACACGGCCCGACGGCTCGCCCGTTTCGTCCGGGTCCTGATCGGTCGGGCGTTCGCACCAAATATTACCCGCGAGACCGTCATTTGGCCGAGATTTTCCGTTGCCGGGGCAGGCCCCGCCGGGCCAAGATCGCGCCCGGGGGGATTAACGCGGAATTATTCGACAAGAACAATCCGCAAAGGGAGGAGACTGTCCATGGGCCGCAAAGTCCTATTCATCACCACGGATCAACAACGCTTCGACGCCTTGGGCTGCAACGGCGGCAAGATCGCCAAGACGCCCGTGATCGACGGAGTTGCGGCGAAGGGAATCAATTACCAGCGCGCCCATAACCAGAACGTCGTCTGCATGCCCGCGCGCTCGACCATGCTGACCGGCCAGCATGTGCGCAGCCACGGCGTGATCACCAACGGCATCCCGCTGCCCGAGGACGGGCCCGACGTGGCCCGCCGTCTGCGCGAAGAAGGCGGCTACCGCACGGCGCTGATCGGCAAGGCGCACTTCGAGCCGTCGTCGGCTCCCGGCGGGCCCTATTACGAGAACTATGCGGCGGGGAAGGGGCTTTACGGTCCGCACCGGGGCTTCGATTACATGGAGCTTTGCGCCCATACGGGCCGCGCCGGGCGCAGCCTTTATCACTATCCGCGCTGGCTGCAGGAGCATCATCCGGAGGAAGTCGACTGTTTCCAGGAATACGTCACGCCGGAAAAGCAGGTCAGCGGCCTGGGCGGCGGGGATACGGGCGCGCCCCAGGTGTGGCACAACCACATCAAGCGCGAACATTATCATACGGACTGGACCGCCGACCGGGCCATCGACTGGTTGTCCGGTCTGGACGAAGATGAAGACTGGTTCGTCTGGCTGAGCTTCCCCGACCCGCACCATCCCTGGGAGCCGCCCTCATCCGAACAGCATCGCGTCAATTGGCGGGATCTGGACCTGCCCGCGGCTTATCCGGGATCGGTCGACGAAACGATCAAGGTACTGGAACAGAAACCGCGCCATTGGCTTGAATGGTTCCTGGGCAAGAAGCGCTACAACTACGAAACGCCGCCGTCGTTCGTTCCGGCGGAGATGACCGAGGACAACATCCGCGAGGTCAACGCCATGTGCCACATCTCGAACGAACTGATCGACGAAGCCATCGGCCGCGTGCTCGGCTATATCGACGGGCGCGGATGGGGCGAGGACACGGACATCCTTTACACCACCGACCACGGCGAATTCCAAGGCGATTACGGCCTGCTGTTCAAGGGGCCCTATCATGTGGATTCCCTGATGCGGGTGCCGATGATCTGGCGGCCGGCGCCGTCCGCCGGTGTGACCCCCGCGAAGGTGGAACAGCCGGTCGGCCATGTCGATCTGGCGCGCACGATCTGCCACATTGCCGGGGTCGAAGCCGACGACCGCATGCAGGGCGCCGTCTTGCCGACGTCCGAGGACGGCAGCCGCGAACGCGTACTGACCGAATGGGACGGCACCTATAACGACGCGGAAATCCGCCAGCGCACGATCTACCGTGACGGCTACGTCTGCACGGTCTGCGAGAAGACCAACGTCCACGACGGGACCGAGGGCGAGCTGTATGTGCTCGCCGACGATCCGCGTCAGTTCGTCAATCGGTGGAACGATCCGGCCTTGGCATCGCTCAAGAGCGACCTGATCGCCGATCTTTACGACAACCTGCCGGAAGCGCGGGAGCCGTTGGAACAGGTCGCCTTCGTCTGATCGCGACGCCCCGAGGCGGCCGGGTGTTACTCGGCCGCCAGGGGATATCCGTAGACGGCGGCGGCGCGGGACGCGTCAACCAGACCGTTGAGGATGTCGTCTTCGACCCGTTCGCGGGACCGTTCCAGCGGGTCGCCGAAACCGCCGCCGCCGGGGATGTAGCATTCCAATACGTCCTGGGGCTTGGCTTCGAATTGAACGCCGACGTCGACGTCTTCGCCGTTCAGGGTTGCCCGGCCGGTCAGGCTGTCGCCGCCGCCGAGCAGACCGGGAACGCCTTTGTTGAGGCGCCCGCCGCGCAGTGTCATCAGGATCGCGCCGTCGGGGCCCTGATCGCCGTCCAGGATTCTCAGCCCGAAGATCTGACCGAAGCCGCCGCGATAGGTGCCGGGGCCTTCCGAGTTCGGCCAAAGCTCGCGGCGCAGAACCACGGCGGGGACTTCACGTTCCAGGATTTCCGTCGGGGTATTGCCGACATTGGTCGGGAAGGCGAGGCAGGATCCCCCGTCCATGCCCGGCCGGCCGCCGAGCCCGCCGTTGGAAAAGTTTAGCGGCGCGAACGGCTTGCCGTCTTTCCAGCGGCCCGACATGTACTGTCCCCAAAGCGGCGTGCCGCCGCCGCCGGCGATCGCCCGGTCGGGCATGGCCGGGGCCAGGGCGCGCATGATGATTTCCGGGATGAAGGTGCCGATGTTGGTGCGTGCGTTGACCGGCGCCGGGAACCGGGCATCCAGGATCGTGTCCGGCTTGGTCTTGGTCTTCAGATGCTCGAGCGTCCCTTCGTTGAGCGAGACCGGCAGGTCCAGCATGCAGCTGAGGGTGAAGACCGTATAGGCATGGGTATAGGTTCGCGTGCAGTTGATGGCGCGGGCGACCACGGGACTGGAGGCCGAATAGTCGATTTCGATTTCTTCGTCGCGGACATGAACCGCGACGGCGAGCACGACCGGATCGTCGCCGATCATCATCACCGGGGCGGAGGCCTCGTAAATGCCGTTCGGCACGGCGGCGATGGCGTCGCGGGTGACCTTGTCGGTCCGCACGATCATCTCGTCGCCCAGGGCCTGAACGTCGGCCCATTCCTTTTCTCCGCACAACTCGCCCAGACGCTGGACGCCGACGTAGTTGGCCGCGCATTGCGCCGCAAGGTCGCCCAGGACCAGATCGGCCGAGCGCACGTTGGAATGGATGAAGGCCATGGCCTCCCGGTTGGGTTCGCCCGCGCGGTGGTATTTGACCACGGGAATGCGCAGGCCCTCTTCGTAATTGTCGCGGCATTCGTCGGTGCCCCGGCGTCCGCCGATATCGGTCTGATGGGCGCAGCTCATGACGAAGCCGATCAGACGGCCGCCGTGAAAGGCCGGCGTCGCGACCGTGATGTCGTTGTGATGGCCCGAGGCGTGCCAGGGGTCGTTGCCGATCAGCACGTCGCCGTCTTCCAGGTCTTCCGGCGGGATGACCGTCAGCATGTGGCGCAGCATGTTGCCGAGCGGCCCGCACAGCCCCGGCGTCGAATCCCGTGACTGAACCAACAGACGCGCGTCGGCGTCGAACAGCGAACAGGCGTAATCGTTGAGGTCGCGCACACAGGTCGAGAACGACGTGCGGACCAGCGTGGCGGCCATCTCTTCGACGATGGATTCCAGCCGTTTCCAGCAGATTTCAAGAGTGATGGGATCGATGGCAGGGGTATTGGGCATGGTCGCGTTCACCTATTGCTCTTAATCCGCGATGGCCCGACTTTTGATCGCCCCGGAAGGGAGCGAAACTCAAAAAAGCTGTGATTTTTTAGCGTTTTCGAGGTTTCGGACCGCGAATTAACTTGTACATGCCCACGACATGTATACGATTGAGTTCGTGGGCTGTAAACACGGTTTCTCAACTTGGTTGGGGGCCGAGCGTTTCCGTTGACGCATTCATAGTGCGGACGGCAAGCGCGTACCGACACGAGGTCCACTTATGAAAAAACACGTCAAATTCCTGGCGGCTGCCGCGGCGGTCGCCGTCAGCATCGCGGCGCCTGGAGCCCAGGCCGGAAAGAGCAACGACACGCTCACCTGGGCCAGCGACCGCGAAGTCAACGTCATCGACAACTACTATCACAACGTCCGCGAGACGGCGATCATGCAGCGCATGATCTGGGACTACCTGCTGTTCCGGGACCTTGAGAGCAACGATTACAAACCGCTGTTGGCGACGTCCTACAAATGGGACGGCAATACCTCGCTGATCTTCGAATTGCGCGAAGGCGTGACCTTCCACGACGGCTCGACCTTCGATGCCGACGACGTGGTCTATACCTTCAATCACGTGTCCAATCCGGACAACGCGGTCGACACCCAAAGCAACGTGAACTGGATCAAGAACGCCGAGAAGCTGGGCGACTACAAGGTCCGCCTGAATTTCAAGCATGCCTTCCCGGCGGCTCTTGAATACATCTCCAACAACCTGGCGATCGTGCCGGAAGGTCTCTACGACACTGCGCCGACCAAACCCGACGGCAAGAAGGATTGGGGGAAGGCCAAGCCGATCGGCACCGGGCCGTACATGCTGGCCGAATCCGTGCCCGGCGACCGCGTCGTCTTGAAGGTCAACAAGAACTACTTCAAGGACAGCCCCAAGGGCATGCCGACCATCGGCACCATCACCTTCCGCACCATTCCGTCGGCGGAAACGCAGTTGGCGGAAATCCTGTCGGGCGGGATCGACATCGTCTGGAACGTGCCGAAGGATTCGGCCGAGAAACTGGCCATGATGCCGAACGTTCAGGTCGTCAACGCGCCTTTGATGCGCATCAGCTACCTGCAGTTCGACGCTACGGGGGCTTCGGGCAACAAGGCCATGGCCGACGTCCGAGTCCGCCGGGCGATTTCCCACGCGGTCGACCGCGCGGCCATCGCCAAGAACCTGGTCGGCGGCGGATCGATCGTGCTCAAGGCCGCCTGCCTGCCCAGCCAGTTCGGCTGTGCCCAGGACGTGCCGCAGTACGACTACGACCCGGCGAAGGCGAAGAAGCTTCTGGCCGAAGCGGGTTACGGCGACGGCCTGACCCTCGATATCTACGGCTATCGGCAGCGTGAATACACGGAAGCCGTGATCGGCTATCTCGACAAGGTCGGTATCAAGGCCAACCTGAAATGGCTGCAGTACAAGGCCCTTCGTTCCCTGGTCTGGGAAGGCAAAACCCCGATCAACCACATGACCTGGGGCTCGCATTCGATCCTCGACGTGTCGGCCTCGACCAGCCACTTCTTCACCGGCGGCCGGGACGACATGGCCAAGGACGAAGAAGTCATCGCCTGGATCAAACAGGCCGACGGTTCCGTCGATGCCGAGGAGCGCAAGGCGCTCTACAAAAAGGCGTTGGCGAAGATCGCCGACCAGGCCTATTGGCTGCCGATGTTCACCTATACCTCCAACTACGTGTTCTCGAAGGATCTCGATTTCACGCCGACACCCGACGGCTTCCCGCCGTTGTTTGCCGCCAGTTGGAAGTAGAGTAGCCTGCGTTTGTCGCGTGGCGGCGGGCGGCCGGTTTGAGCCGCGCCGTTCCCGCCGCCACCGCAGGCTCTCATCATCGGAATAGTCACCGCTTATGATTTTTTACGCCCTGAAAAGGCTCGCCATGGCGCTGCTCGTGACCATTACGGTCTCGGTCCTGGCGTTCGGCCTGTTGCGCCTGTCCGGTGATCCGGCGATCGCGCTGGCCGGCGAAGGCGCATCGCCGCAAGACATTGAATTCGTCCGTGAGTACTACGGTCTCGACCGCCCCCTGGTGGTTCAGTTCCTCGACTGGGCCGGAAAGGCGGCAATCGGCGATCTCGGCTGGTCGACCTATATGAAGACCAGCGTGTCCGAGATCATCTCGGATCGCCTGCCGGTGACCATGACGCTCGGCGGATGCGCCTTGGCCTTCGCCCTGATCCTGGGTATTCCGCTTGGCGTCACCGCGGCGATCCGGCCCAATTCGATGATCGACCGTCTGTCCCTGCTGATCGCCGTGGTCGGACAGGCGATGCCCAGTTTCTGGTTCGCGCTGACGCTGATCATCTATCTCGGCGTATACGGCGGCATCCTGCCGATCACCGGCACGGATTCCTGGAAGAATTTCGTCATGCCCTCCGTCGTGTTGGGCTATTTCGCGATGCCCGGCATCATGCGCCTGACGCGGGCCGGGATGTCTCAGGTGCTGTCGTCTGACTACATCCGCACGGCCAAGGCCAAGGGCATCCGGCCTTTCTCCGTCGTCTTCAAGCACGCGCTGCGCAACGCGATCATTCCGGTGGTCTCGTTGGCTGCCGTGCAGTTCGGCTTCATGCTGGGCGGCTCCATCGTCATCGAGACCATCTTCGCCATCAACGGTCTGGGCTTTCTCGCCTGGCAATCGATCCAGCGTTCGGACTTCGCGATGATGCAGGCGATCGTCCTGGTGCTCGCGATCTTCTATGTCGTGCTGACCTTCCTGGCCGACATGCTGAACGCCTATCTCGATCCCCGGATCAGGGTGAGCTAGATGACGGATTCCGCGAAACCCGCCGCCGGCGTCGACGACGCCGCGGCCGCCATGGAGCCGTTGGAGCCGACACCGGGCGCCATTCTGCGCCGCCGCATGTGGGCGCACAAAGGGCTGGTCATCGGATCGGCGGTGCTGCTCGTGATCGTCGCGATGGCATTTCTGGCGCCGCTGCTGGCGCCGCACGATCCCTATCATCAGGACCTCGCCAACAAACTCGTCCCGCCGGTTTGGCAGGACAGCGAAAAGGCGACATGGGTGCATCCCCTGGGCACCGATATCTTCGGCCGCGATTATCTGTCGCGGTTGATCTACGGCGCGCAGATTTCCCTGCTGATCGGGTTTTCGGCGATGCTGATTTCGGGCGTCATCGGCACGGCACTGGGCGTCGCCGCCGGGTATTTCGGCGGCCGGGTCGACATGGTCGTCAACTTCATCATCACGACGCGCCTGGCCTTGCCGGTCGTCCTGGTGGCGCTGGCCGTGGTCTCGCTGGTCGGCAATTCGCTATCCGTGGTGATCTGGGTTCTGGGGCTGCTGATCTGGGACCGCTTCGCCGTCGTCATGCGAAGTTCCGTGCAACAGGTCCGCAGCCTGGAGTACGTCGACGCCGCGCGGGCGATCGGTTGTTCGACCCTGCGGATCGTGCTCAGCGAGATCATGCCGAACATCGTCAACAACCTGATCGTCGTCGCGACCCTTGAGATGGCCCATGCCATCCTGTTGGAGGCCGCGTTGTCGTTCCTTGGCCTCGGCGTGCAGCCGCCGACGCCCAGTTGGGGCCTGATGATCGCCGAAGGCAAGAGCATGATGTTCTTCTATCCCTGGCTGATCGGTATTCCGGGGATGGCGTTGTTCGCGTTGATCCTGGCGATCAATCTGATGGGCGACGGCGTGCGCGACGTGACCGCGCCGGAAGGCCGGAACTAAGCAAAGAAAATGCGGACATAGAAAGGGCGGCCCGGTTTCCCGGGCCGCCCTCCGTCGCCGTGGGCATGGGAGACGACGGTGTTCTTACTCGGCGGCCGCCTTGGCTTGGTAGCCGTAGAC
>NZRL01000190.1 GCA_002696205.1 Rhodospirillaceae bacterium
GGCCGCCCTTTTTTTATGCTGCCGTTCCGGCAACGCCGTTATTCGGCGAGGTCGAGGCCGATATCGACGGCGGGCGCGCTTTGCGTGATGCCGCCGACGGAAATGTAGTTCACCCCGGTCTCGGCGATGGCGCGGATGGTGTCCAACTTGACCCCGCCCGAGGCTTCCAGCGGCACGCGCCCGGCGACCCATTCGACGGCTTCGCGCAGGACGGGCGGCGGCATGTTGTCGAGAAGAAGCGAGTCCGCCCCGGCCTCGACCGCTTCGCGGACCTGGTCCAGCGTGTCGCATTCGGCGCGGACCTCAAGGCCCGTATCCGCACCCTTGGCCCGCTTGACCGCCTCGCCGACCGATCCGCCGCAGACCGCGACGTGGTTGTCCTTGATGAGAATGCCGTCGTCCAGGCGCATACGGTGGTTGGTGCCGCCGCCGGCGCGCACGGCGTATTTCGACAGGCCCCGCAGGCCGGGGATGGTCTTGCGGGTATCCAGCAGGACCGCGCCCGTGCCGTCGATCTTGTCGACGAAGCGGCGGGTCAGGGTCGCGATGCCGGAAAGTTTCTGCAGGAAGTTGAGTGCCGTGCGCTCCGCCGACAGCAAGCCCTGGGCCGTGCCGGTCATGCGCATCAGGCGCGTGCCCTTGGGCGCCCATTGGCCGTCTTCGGCGAAAACCTCGACCTTGGCTTCGGGCGCCAGGCGCGCCAGCACCTCCAAGGCAATCGGCAGGCCGCAGACGACGATGTCGTCGCGGGTGTTCATGTCGAAGGTCATGACGTGGCCGGCGGGCACGGTCGTGCGTGTGGTCACGTCGCCTTGGCCGATATCCTCGGTCAAGGCGGTTTCGACGGCGGCCTGGATATCGGCCGGTTCAGGGGGCGCGAAAGCGGTCATGACGGTATGCCGGTCTGTCTTGGGGTGGTCGGGGTCGGCGGCGCGGCGCCGGACGGATCAGGCGGCGGCCTTCGATCCGTCCTTGCCTTTGCCGTCCTTGCTGCCTTTGGCGGGCGGCGACATTTCCAGCATCTTCTCGAGCGGCTTATAGGCCTCGACGCGAAGCGTTTCGTCGATCTCCACCCGCGGCGCTTCGTTCAGCATGGAGAGATAGAGTTTCTCCAGCGTGTTGAGCTCCATATACGGGCAGTTGGCGCAGTTGCAGGTGCCGTCGGCGCCGGGCGCGGCCAGGAATGTCTTGCCGGGCGCGGACTTCTGCATCTGGTGGAAGATGTGCTGTTCCGTCGCGACGATCATCGTGTCCGACGGGTGGGCGACCACGTAATCGAGGATGGAGCGGGTCGAGCCGACATGGTCCGCGTGCTTCAGAATGCCGTCGTGGCATTCCGGGTGGGCGGCCACGGGGGCGTCCGGGTGCTGGGCCTTCAGCTTGACCAATTCGCGTTCCGAGAACCGGTCATGCACGATGCAGGCCCCTTCCCAGAAGATCATGTCGCGGCCGGTCTGGCGCTGGATATAGGCACCCAGGTGCTTGTCGGGCGCGAACAGGATCGGCTTGTCCGCCGGCAGGTTGCGCACGATGTGTTCGGCGTTGGACGAGGTCACGATGACATCCGACAGCGCCTTCACGCGGGCCGACGAATTGATGTAGGTGACGACGATGTGATCCGGGTGGGCGGCCACGAACTCGGCGAAGTCGTCCGGCGGGCAGCTTTCCTCAAGCGAGCATCCGGCTTCCAGATCGGGCAGCACGACCGTCTTGGTCGGGCTCAGGATCTTGGCGACCTCGGCCATGAAGCGGACGCCGCAGAACACGATCATGTCCGCGTCCGCCGCCGCCGCCTTGCGCGACAGGTCGAGCGAGTCACCGACGAAATCGGCGAGGTCCTGGATTTCCGGGTCCTGGTAATAGTGCGCCAGGATCACGGCGTTCTTTTCCTTGCGCAGGCGGTCAATCTCCGCCCAAAGGTCGATCGTCGGGTCGACGTCCGACCACGAGGTTGCCTCGGGGCCCGCCGGGATCACCGTATCGGGCACGATCAAAGGGGTCATATCGGCGGCCATTGCCTGAAAGCTCCTCGAAAGTCTGCCCCGCGCCAGCCATCTCCGGGCCAGCCTCAAGGGGCGTCTCTAAGGCCTAATATAAGGCCTGGAATTAAGAAAACCACAATAACACCGCGGGTCAACGGGATTTTTTATCCATTGGAAACTGTTATTCCGCTCAGGAACAGGTCTCAATCCTCGCCGCCATGGGGCTGCGCGATGTATTCCGGCGACTGCATTTCGATCAACCGCGACACCGTGCGTTCGAATTCAAAGGACCCGTCGCCTTGGGTATACAGCTCGGTCGGCGGCGCGTCGGCGGCGCAGATGAAATTGACCCGGGCATCGTATAGCGCGTCGATCAGGGTCACGAAGCGCTTGGCCTGGTCGCGCTTTTCCGGGCCCAATTTTGGTACGCCGTTCATCACCAGGGAATGGAATTTCTCGGCGATCGCCAGATAGTCGCCGGCGCCCATGGGGCGCGCGCAGAGGTCGGAAAAGGTCGTGAAGGCCACGCCTTCCGCCGCCATGGGGATTTCGATGGTGCGGCCGTTGACGTTGAGGCTCACTGCCCGCGGTTCCATGCCGACCGTCAGGTCCTTGAAGGCTTTCTCCAGTTTCTTGTCGGCGTCGGCGGAATTGGGGGTGATGTAGATATCCAGTTCCTGCAGGCGCTGCAGCCGGTAGTCGGTGCCGGAATCCAGCTCGATGACCTCCATCTTGTCCACGAAGATATCGATGAAGGGCAGGAAGCGTTCGCGCTGCAGGCCGTCCTTGTACAAATCCTTGGGATGGCGGTTCGACGTCGCGACGACGACCACGCCCTGTTCGAACAGGGTTTCGAACAGGCGGCCCAGGATCATCGCGTCGGCGATGTCGGTGACGTGGAATTCGTCGAAGCAGAGCAACCAGGCCTGATCGACGATGACGCGCGCCAGGGCGGGCAGGGGGTCTTTTTCTTCGCCGACCTTGCCGGCCTTCTGGGCCTCGCGGAAGGCATGGATACGGCGGTGGACTTCCTGCATGAAGGAATGGAAATGGACGTGCTTCTTGGCCTCGACCGGGCAATGCTCGAAGAACAGGTCCATCAGCATCGTCTTGCCGCGCCCGACGCCGCCCCACATATAGATGCCCTTGGGCGGCGGCTGCTTGCGCCCACCCAACCCCAAGCGCGCGGCCCAACCCGAGCGGCCCATTCGCGCGCCATAGGCGTCGAGCGCTTCCGAGAGCGTCTGCAGGCGCTGAATGGCGTGGGATTGGGCGGGGTCCGGGCGCACGTCACCGCCGTTTACCAGCGCGTCATAGGCTTTCTGGGGCGTCGTGGTGATCGACAAGCGGGATCACCTTTCCTGTCTTCGGAATGGGGTGAAAATGGTCAGGGTGCGAATGGGTCGCACTCTACCATGTTCGCCCGGACGGTCCAGCCCCCGCGGCCGGTCGAAGGATGGGAAGAGGAGAGAAACATCCGCGCGGCGCGGTGGCTCAGTCGCCGGGCGCCGTGACCTGACCGCCACCCTTGCCGGGGGTTTGATCAGCCGATTGGCCGCCGGTTTTACCGGACGCAGAGGAGGTGCCCGCCGACGGCGTCGCGCCGGCACCTTGTTGCGGCCCCTGGGGCGCGCCCGCGACCGGTTTCGAGGCGACCTGCTGGGCGGACTTGCCGCCCGCCGGACCCGGGCCGGACCCGGCGCCGAGCATCGGTTTTTCCGGGGCCTTCGCCTGCGGCATGAATAGGGCTTCCATCTCGCGCCGGAACAGATAGGTCGCATCCGTGCGATCCTGTTCGACATCGTCCCAGGTTACGATGGCGCCCTGCTTGACCGGCCGCTTGAGCTTGATTTTCTGCGCCAGTCCGATGGGCACGGCCTTGGTGCGGACGGACTCGGTCGCCGGCATCAGCTTGCCCCAGACGGTGAAACCGCCTTCGCCGTCCAGCACCTCGCCCGCGCGCAGGTCGCGCTTGGCGCAGGCGGCGACGTCGCCGATGAATTTGGTGGCCGACCCCGTCGGCTGTTTGAGGATCGCCGCATAGGCGACGGACACGCCCAGTTCCAGGCCGATCAGGTGATAAGGCCGCCACAGCGCCGAATACCCGCCGCCCGCATCGGTGATCATGCCGTAATCGGAGAAACAGCGTTTGACGTAATCCGTGGGGGCTTCGAACACCACGTAGACGCCCCAGCGCAGATCGTTTTCCAGGTCCTCGCCCGACCGTTCGCGGGACGAGACGACCTCGACCTGGCCTTTATGATGCAGAATTCCGCCCGCGTCCTTGGGGATCATGGTGGACGCCAGGGCGTCGACCGGCACGGCCGGGAAGTCCAGGCCGTGGGGGGCGGGGGTCAGGTCCGTCGCGTTGGCGACGGCGGCCATTTCGATGCCCGACTTGGTGCCGTCCAGGAACGAGTTGAACATTTTGGCGTTCATCCCGCTTTCCTTGGCCCGCTCGGCGGTCAGGCCGTAATGGGACCAGACGGTATCGGGCGTCGATTCATGAAATTCGGGCATGTACAGCGTCCCCTTGCCCGCCGCGACGACCTCCAGCCCGATGGTCCGCGCCCAATCGACCTGCTGACAGATCAACGACGGCTGATCGCCGTAGGCCATGGAATAGACGACACCGGCCTCGGCGGCCTTGCGCGCCAGCAGGGGGCCGGCCAGAACATCGGCCTCGACATTGACCATGACGACGTGGCGGCCGCGGTCGAACGCGGCCAGCGCATGCTTGATGCCGATTTCCGGCAGGCCCGTCGCCTCGACGACGACTTCCAGGCCGCCGTGTTCGATCAGCGAAAGGGCGTCGTCGGTAACGAAGGTCGTGCCCTGGTCCAGGGCCTTGGCCGCCGAATGACGGGTGATCCGCTCCTTCGGCCAGCCCGTGTTCAACAGGGCCTTTTCCGCCGTCGCCGGGTTCAAATCGGCAACGCCGACGACGTGGAATCCCGGATGGTGGAGCGCCTGGCTCAGGAACATCGAGCCGAATTTTCCGGCGCCGATGACACCGACCCTTACGGGGGCGTCCGCGTCGGCGCGCGCATGCAACAGCGTATTGAGGTTCATCCGTTCCCTCTCCCCGGGCCCGTCCGGCGGGTCCGTTCCCAGGCACCAAGTCGTCGCAAGGGTCGTTCCCTAGGTTTGGCGGCCGGGCCCCATGGTGCGGCCGTGCCCGGCGCGACCCCCGATCCCGCGCGGTCTTCACGTTTCCGTGGCCTCACTGGCCGGTCGGGGGAAATGGCACCATACTACAAAGGCACCCTCTTTCGGAACGGGAAACAGGCTCGGTACGCCAGAACGTCACATGGATGCCTTCAACGATTTCATCGCGGATCACGAACCGGCGTTGCGCCTCGGCTGTTTCCTGGCCGTGCTCGCCGTCATGGCGGGGGCCGAGGCGCTTTGGCCGCGCCGCCCGGGTGCGGCCCGCGGCCGCCGCTGGCCAAACAACGCGGGGCTGGTTCTGCTGGATACGTTGGCGGTGCGGATCGCCGCCTGGGCCCTGCCGGTTTTCCTGCCCGTCGCGGCGGCGGCCCATGCGGCGGAACGGGATTGGGGCCTGTTGCCGGCGGTGGGTATCTACGATTGGGGGGCGTTCGTGGTCGCGTTGGTGGTCTTCGATCTTGCGATCTATGCCCAGCATGTCGCCGTGCATCATATCCCCGTGCTCTGGCGGCTGCACCGCGTCCATCACACGGACCTCAGTCTCGACGTGACCTCGGGCCTGCGGTTCCACCCGCTGGAAATCCTGCTGTCGATCGTGATCAAGACCGGCCTGGTCCTGGCGCTCGGCGCGCCCGCCGCCGCCGTGGTGGTGTTCGAGGTCCTGCTCAACGGCACGGCCATGTTCAACCACGCCAACCTGAAACTGCCCTTATGGCTCGACCGTGCCGTCCGCACGGTCGTTGTCACACCGGACATGCACCGGGTTCACCATTCCGTCCACCGCGACGAAACGGACAGCAATTTCGGGTTCAACTTCTCGGTCTGGGACCGCCTGTTCGGCACTTACCGGGCTCAGCCTCGCGACGGTCATGACGCCATGACCATCGGCCAGCCCGATTTCCGCGACCCGGACCGCCTGGGTCTGGCGCGGCTACTGGTTCAGCCATTCGTCCGGAATTAGGCGCCGAGCCTAGACCCTGTCCTTGTTGGCGTCGGCCATGATCCCGGCGACGGTTTCATCGTCGGCGCGCCCGGTTTTCTTCAACCCCGCCATGGCGCCCCGGACGTCTTCCGGCTTGCGGTTCTGGCTCATTTTGCGTTTGCCTTCCAGGCGCGTGATCGGCATCTCGAAGGCGACGATGCCCTTGATCTGGGCCGCGACGAAATCATCCGGCAGGCCGGCCATGGACCAGGGCGTCTCGCGCCCGTCTTCGTACTGCGCGGTCAGCGATGCCAGGCGGGCGACCACGGCCTTGGGGTCGTCCATCACGCGGGGCGCGCCATAGACATGGACGGCCTCGTAGTTCCAGGTCGGCACGGATTTTTCCGTTTCGTACCAGTCGGGCGAGATATAGGTGTGCGGGCCGGAGAAAATCGCCAGCGCCTCGGCTTGGCCGTCGAAGGCCTGCCACTGTGTGTTGGCCTTGGCCAGATGCCCCCAGAGCAGCCAGCCGTCCCCGTCCGGAACCAGATGCAGCGGCACGTGGCTGGCGATCATGCTGTCGGCGCCGTGGGTGACCAGCACGGCGAAGCCGTTGGCGCGGATCAGGTCCAGCATCTCGGCGTCGTCGGCGATTTCGAACTGTTTCGGGCGGTACATGGGGCGGGTCCTTGATCGGGGCGGCGGGGGCCGCGTCACGGCCTAAGCCATACGGCGGGGACGGCTTGTCATGAAAGAACCATTTCCGGTCCGTGAAAAGGGCCAAGATCGCCGTTGCCCGGCCTGCCGCGCCTGCCTAGGTTTCAAGAAGACGACGGGACGACGCCCGCCCACCGGAGGACGGGGCCCGCACGGAGGGACAAATGAACGAAGACCATTTCAACATGCAGATGCGCAAATTCCTGAAGCAGGTCGGCGTGACCAGCCAGACGGAAATCGAAAAGGCCGTGCGCTCGGCCCTCTACGACGGCCGGATCGCCGAGGACGCCACGATCAAGGCGACCATGACCCTGGAAATCCCGACCCTCGGCACCGTCCATAA
>NZRL01000191.1 GCA_002696205.1 Rhodospirillaceae bacterium
CGGGGCTGCTGGCGCGCCTCGATTCCAAGGAAATGCTGATCACCGTCGATCGGGAAATCGACGCGATCCCTACCGCCTTGGAAGTCTTCCGCACGGAACGGCCCGGGCCCCGTCAGGTCTCGGTCTCCTACCCGCCGTCGCGGGCGCATTCCGGCGAAATCATCGCCGCGATCCAGGACGCCGGATACAAGATCACCAATCTGACGACCAAGGAAGCCGACCTGGAAGAGGTCTTCCTGCGCCTGACGTCGTCGGACGCCGCGGACAGGGCCTCCTTGGACGCAGGCGGCAGCGTTCGCGAGGCCGCTTCGTAATGCGCCGCCGCGCCGGGGAACGGCTCGGCGTCCTGGCGCTTTGTGGGTTGTTGCTTGCGGCCTGTGCCGTGCCGCTGACCTATCCGTCGGGCCCGCGCACGGAACAGCCGCATTTCATGATGGACTGGTTCGTCGCGGCTGACGGCATCCGCATGACGACGCGCACCTGGGTGCCCGAGACCTCAAAGCCCAAGGCGGTGATCGTCGCGTTACACGGTTTCAACGACTATTCCAATTTCTTCGACCCCCCGGGCACATGGCTGGCGGCGCGGGGGGTGCTGTCCTATGCCTACGACCAGCGCGGCTTCGGCGACGGGGCGCGCCGGGGCCTTTGGGCCGGGGCGGCGACCTATGCCCGCGATCTCACCGATTTCGTGGCCTTGGTGCGCCGGACCCATCCAGGCCTGCCGGTCTATGTGCTGGGCGAAAGCATGGGCGGGGCCGTCGCCATGGTCGCGTCGACGGGGGCCGCCGGCAAGGCGCCCGACGCCGACGGCCTGATCCTGGCCGCCCCCGCCGTCTGGGGGCGGGCGGCCATGGCCTGGTATGAAAAGGGCGCCCTGTGGCTGACCGCCCATACCATTCCGACCTTCCGCCTGACGGCCCAGGGCCTGAACATTCAACCGTCGGACAATATTGCCATGCTGCGCGCCCTCGGGCGTGACGACATGATCATCAAACGCACGCGTGCGGAAACCGTGCATGGGCTTGTCGACCTGATGGATCAGGCCCTGGCCTCTGCGCCGCGCCTGGAAGACAAAGCGTTGATCCTTTACGGCGAAAAGGACGAAATCATCCCCGGCCAGCCAACCTTCGACATGGTCCGGCGATTGCCCGCCGATGCCCGGAGCCGTCAGACCTTTGCGCTTTACGCCGGCGGCTATCACATGCTGCTGCGGGATCTCGACGCCGAAACGGTCTGGCGCGATATCCTGGCCTGGATCACGGACGCCGCGGCGCCATTGCCGTCCGAGGCGGACGATCGCGCGGCCCGAACATTGGCGGCAAAGCGCGATCCTGGGGAATAGTCCGCCTGCTTCGACGGTGATCGGTGAACGTATGCGTGCCAGGCCCGGAACGTTGTGTGTTGGAAATGGCAGCAGATGGCAGCGCCGCCGTAGCAAGCACAATCCTATTTACTCGTCTTCAAAGAGTTCCTTGAGATAGCACTCGGGGTTTGCAAGGTAACCGCGCAGAACCTGGACATGTTGAATGCCGTCAAAGCTGATGGGTTCGATTGCCTGGCCATTGAATTCGAGAATGTCCGCGCCTGGATAGCTCATCAGGATCGGCGAATGGGTCGCCAGAAGCGCTCCCGCATACTATCGTTCGGCGATGAGAATGAGCCGAAAATGGCAAGTGCTGTTCCTGTCGCTCGCGGGGCTGATCGCCGGGATCGGACAGGGAGAATGTGATGCGGTCTCGTCTCCCGTGGCGATGGACGGCGATCCGTCCGGTTGTGCCGCCTTCGTCGCCGAGGCGCGGCAACTGGCGGCACAAGGGGAGGCGGCCGGGCATTTGGCGCTTGGCAAGTACCGTCATTTCGGCACTTGCCTCCAGCCCGACCCGGAAGCCGCCCGGCGGCATCTTCTTAAAGCGGCGGAATTGGGCCTGCTCTGTGCACCCGTGGTTCTCGAAACTTTGCGCGAGCCGACGGCCGGTGACGCGGAGATGGAGGCTTCCGAAGTTTTTCGCCAATGTGCGTTTTCGCTGACGATATTGTTCGACAAGAGCGAAGCGGAACGCATGCTTGGTGCCACCGTCAAGCCCGCGGACATTCCGAGAGGAATGAAACAGGCGCTGGACCGGATGTTCGACACGGTTCAGCATTCTCCCACCGATACGTTTGAGATCGCCAAGTCCTACGTGGGGCGTGGCAACCTGACGGACTTGCGCCGTGCGGCCTTGTCCTGGCTGAAGACTTTGGCGCGCAGGGAATCGCCGATTCGCCCGCATGTTCAATACTACCTTGCCAAACTGTCCGCTGGTGAAGGCGGCGATCTGGTTAGTGAAGCCGATGGCCACATGTGGCTCGGCTTCGCGGCACGAGACGGCAGAGTGCCCGAGGCGCAAAGAGACTTCGCCCTGGCGGTGCGCCGGTCGTGGAATGACAAACAGGGCCAAATACGAGGCTACGCCTGGCTTCTCGTCGCCCGGCGCAACGGGTTGGACGTGTCGGCCGAGATGCGCGACATGAGGATGGGCCTCGACGACGTGGACCTGGAGGCCGCCGAGGTCATCTCATCCGGCCTTGTTCATGGGAACTAGCCCTGTGCCGCGCGACAGCGCGAAAGCTGGGCCTCGAGGCTCTGCATCTGTGCGTCCATCTCGGTTCTCCTTTTAGATTCCGAACTAATGATGAAGGCTAACGCCTCGGCTTTTTGGCGAAGAAGGTTCACTTGCGTCTGCAGCTTTTGCAACTGAATCAGCGTGAGACCCGAACTAGCTCCCCCCACGATCGCGCCAACGGGGCCGCCCGAGGAAAGAGCGGCGATATCCTGTGAGACCGAGGGCACGGCGGCCAACTTGGCGATCTCCAATTCCGTCTGGGCAGGTCGAAGTTCTTCAAGGACAGCGGCGCGTTCGTTTTCCTTTTCGCGGATGAGGTGCGTCACCTCGCGCAGAGAATTCGAAAGGTTCTCGATCTGGCTTTCCAGTGCGGCGCACCGTTGGTCTTCGGGTCTTTTTTTCTCCTCGTTGTTGGCGTTTCGGGCTAAGACCTGGCCGAGCTTGGTCGCCGTCTCGCCGTCTTGTTTCATGATGCCATCTTGCTTAAGGCCGTGGCGTGCCTGGAACTTCTCGATCCCTTTGAACAAGGGTTCATCGGGAAATTCCGTCATCCCATAGGAAGGCGTTTCGAATAGGCCGATCTTCTGCAGGGCTTTCTTGGTGCGAAGGGTGTCGTCCAGGTCCGCGTTGTAGTCGCGGCCTAGGGTGGCGTTCAGTTTGAAGGGGGAAATCACGTTCCGTCTCCTTGCGAAATGATGGGGCGCATTTCGACGGGACGAAGCGGTTTGCCTGACGCTGTTCGGAACGCGCGCGAATTCCGTGTCGGACGGCATGAATGCCGTTCGGACGGGGGTTCATTGCGGGTTTTCGCAAGCGTTGTCCGCTGGTTTGCGCCGATGCCTTAGGTTGTCCGAACAGTCAGAAAGGGTCGGGCCTGGGCGGCGCGGCGGCGGGCGCACCGGAAACCGAGCTGCGGGCAATATATGTTGATTGACCTATTATAGGATAAATTACCTATTACAAAAAGTCAATCAAGATAATCAGTTCCATCGGCAAAATCGGGCGTCGATCAAAGCCTTGCCTTAACAGGTTGCAAAGCGTACGTTTCCGCCGCGCTGCACCCGTAGCTCAGCTGGATAGAGCGCTGCCCTCCGAAGGCAGAGGTCGCACGTTCGAATCGTGCCGGGTGCGCCATTTTTCACCTGATTAAGATGGTTTGCTTGCTTTCGCCCGGTCCCGGCGGAAAGCCTTGGCGTTCTGTGATCTGAAACCGAATGGCCTTCGTACATAGGTCAAACAGTCACAGATAGAGGCGGTTTCTTGTCGCCGGATCAGACGTGCGCGCCCTTGTTTTATTCACTCTTGTTCTTTTGACCGCGATTGCTGTCCGCGAACCGGCGGCTTCCGGTCCCGGGGGGCTTGCGGGCTTGTCCGGGCCGGGCACCACGGCCGTCGCCGGGGACGAAATCCTGTTCGACGTGCGCCGCGAAGGAAAACATGTCGGTTTCCATCGCGTCCGATTCGATCGCGCCGCCGACGGATTGATCGTCAATACGGAGTTCCAGATCGAAATCTCGTTTCTCGGCTTGACCGTATATCGATATCGCTACGATTCCCGCGCCGTCTGGAAAGGCGGTGACCTTGACTATATTCGGGCGACCGTGAATGACGACGGGGCGACGTCCGAAGTCCAGGGGCGTCGGGTCGCCGACCGCTTCCTGATCCGGGCGGGGGATGACGCCTATGACACCGCCGCGCCGGTCTTTCCGACCAATCATTGGAACCCGGGCGTTCTCGGTCAGGGGCGCGTTCTGAATACGCTGACCGGCCGGATCAACGACGTTCGCATCGAGGCCCAAGGGCAAGAGCAGGTGGCGACGGAACAGGGTGACATTTCCGCAACGCGATATGCCTACACAGGCGATCTCGAGACCGAGGTCTGGTACGACGCGGACGGCCGGTGGGTGAAAATGCGGTTCAAGGGGCGCGACGGTTCCACCCTGGAATATGAATGCCGTCGATGCCTGGGCGGCGGTACGGCATCGTGATGAACGGCCGAGATCAAACGAAAGTCGCCTGGATCACGGGTGCGGGCAAAGGTATCGGCCGGGCCTTGGCCCTGCGCCTGGCGGAGGACGGCTGGACCGTCGCGGCCAGCGCGCGCACGGAAAAAGATCTCGTGTCCCTGGAACAGGCGGCGCCCGGCGGGCGCATCGTCGGGTTCCCGCTGGACATCACCGACGCCGGGCGCGCCGACGTCATGGTCGAGGTGATCGAAAACAGATTAGGTCCGCTGGACCTGGTCGTATTGAACGCCGGGACGCACAAGCCGACCCCGGCGGAGGGATTCTCGGCGACCGAGGCCCGCGGCGTGATCGAGACGAACCTGACCGGCACGGTCAATTGCCTGACACCGGTCATGGCGCGTTTCATGGACCGCGGCGCGGGCCAAATCGCCGTCGTCGCCTCGCTCGCCGGGTATCGGGGATTGCCGTCCGCGGCCGCCTACGGTGCGTCGAAGGCCGGGCTGATCAACATGTGCGAGGCGCTTCGCCCCGAACTGGCAGCCGCCGGCGTGGACTTGCGGCTGATCAATCCGGGTTTCGTGAAGACGCCGTTGACCGACCTCAACGATTTTCCCATGCCGTTCCTGATCGAGGTCGATGTCGCCGTCGATCGCATCGTCGCGGGTCTGGAGGGAGACGGATTTGAGATCGCATTCCCCCGGCGGTTCGCGGCCTTGATGAAAATCCTGCGCCTGTTGCCCGACCGCTTGTTCTTCACCGTCACGCGGCGCATGCTTCGCCAATGAACGCCGATTTGACCGACGCCGCAAACCGTTACCGCCGATTTCTGGAAACCCTGACGCCGGAGACGCTGGATCGTTTGCCCGACTACGTTGCGGAGGATGTTCGTTTCAAGGATCCGTTCAACGACGTGCGCGGCGCCGATGCGATGCAGCGGGTTTTCCGGCATATGTTCGAGAACGTCGGCGACATCCGTTTCGCCGTTCACCATATGGCGTTGGACGGCGGTACCTGTTTCATGGATTGGCGGTTCGAAGGCCGTCTCGGCGGACGGGACTGGTCGTTCGACGGCGCCAGCGTCATCACCCTGGATGCGGAGGGCAGGGTCGCCGCCCATATCGACCATTGGGATGCCGGGTCGGCGTTCTATGAACGCCTGCCCGTCATCGGTTGGCTGCTTGCGCGGATTCGTGGACGGCTAGCCATTCGCTGAGAACCTCGCCCGACATCTGCAGGTCTTTCTCCGGTTTCATGAAGGCGAGGGTAACGGAGCCGATCTCGATGCCGAACTTGCTGACCTTGGCCCGGTTCATCAACACGTTCGTCGGCTGCAGGAACATCCAATCGTCGAAATGGACCCGCAGGGTTCCGTCGCCGATTTTCAAATTCATGTCGTAGCGCCAGTTCAGGGCATTGCCGTAGGCTTCGCCGGTTGCCTTGCCGACCACGTCGTCGGCCTGGCCTTCGTACCGGTGGTCGCCCGTCTTGCGGATCGTCCAGACACGGCGGTCCGTCTCGCCATCGGCATAGTTGAACCGTTCATCCAGAACCAACGTTTCGCCGTCCCAGGTTCCGGTAATCTCAACCGTGAACTGGCGGCGCAGGGTGCCGAACCGGTCCTCGAATATGCCCCAGGCCCGGGTCGTGCCCTGGAAATATTCCTCGATCCGCAGTACCGGCGTTTGATCCTTGAAATCTATCGGTTTCATGTCGGTGCATCCGCTGATGATCAGGAGAGCCAGCAAAGCGGCGGTCAGACGTCCGGCCATGGTCGGGGCTCCCGGTTATGCATGGCGGTCCAGCCGGCGGCGGATTCCGCGTTGCCGCGCCGCCGTCAGGGGGAACCGCCACATGGTTCCAATTGCGATTGCTTTAATTACGACGGGAACGACCGCGTAGATCACCGTCAGGGCCCAAATTCCGGCCGGGTCCGGCGTGTCCGGGTCGAAGCCGAGCGCCGTCACCCCGGGCAGGGCCATGCCGACGGCGGCGGCCAGGGCGAATTTCGTGCTCATGCCCCAGAACGCGAATTGAAGGCCGGCATGATCCTCGCCCGACCGCACCCGGCCATAGTCGACCACGTCGGCCTGGATCGACGGCGGCAGGGCTAGGTCGGCCCCCAGCGCCGCCCCCGTCACCACGCAGACCACGGCAAAGGCGATGAACGCGCCCGGCGGCAGCATCGGCACGACGGCGAAGGCGAGGCAGGCCGCCGTCATGGCCAGGCACCAGACCCGATGCTTGTCCATGTGCCGGACGAAGCGCGGCCACAAGGGGATGGCCAGCACGGCCGCCAGGAAATAGATCAGAATGAACATCGCGCGATCATCTTCGCCCGCACCCAGGCCATGCTGCAGGTAGATCATGAACAATGCCGCCGGAATACCGTTGGCCAGGCCGTTGACGAACCAGGCAAAGAGCAACCGGAGGAAAGGCTTGTTGGCGGCCAGGCTGCGAAGGGCGACGCGCACCGACGCCCTGTCTTCGCCGTCGCGGCGAACGGGCGGCCGCGGCGGTTCCGGGACGACGCGAAGCAGGATCGGGATCAATGCAACGCCCCCCAGCAGCGCGACCCAAACGATCGCCGCCAGGGCGTCCCGTTCGCTTTGTCCGCGATCGACCAATGCGGCGGTCAGGACCGCCGCGCCGACGATCCCGGCCAGGCCCAGACCTTCGCGCCACGCGGTAATGCGCGACCGTTCCTGGTAATCGCCGGAAAGCTCCGCCCCCCAGGTCAGGTAGGGCACGGCGACCATGGTCCAGCCGCCGTAAAGAAGGACCGACCAGATCAGCAGATAGGAAACGCCGGCCCCATCGGGCGGCATCAGGACACGCCACAATCCCAGCCCGGCGACCACGGCGCCGACCGCGATCCACGGCTTGCGCCGGCATCCCGCAATTCGTGTTCGGTCGCTTAAGCTGCCGACCAAGGGATCGGTTACCGTGTCGAACAGGCGTGCCACCAACAAAGCCCAGCCGACAACGGCCAAGCCCAGGCCCAGTTCCAGGCCATAGAGTGCCGGAAGGTGAATATAGACCGGCACCGTCGGCAGCGAGACGACGGCGGCGGGCGCGGCATAGGCGAGAAGGACCGGCCGTGGGATCGTCCGGGCGGCGCCGTCGGTCATTCGCGTTCGATCACGAATTGGGCGACGTCGATCCGACCGGTGTCGAACCCGGCCTCGCAATATTTCAGGTAGTAATGCCACATCCGACGGAACCGTTCGTCGAAGCCCAGGCGTTCGATCTTGGGCCAGGCATCCAGGAAATCGGCATCCCATCGGCGCAGGGTCTCGGCATAGGACGGGCCGAAAAAGAACCGATCGGAAATCGTCAGGCCGGATCCGTTCACGGCCGCTTCGAAGGCTCTGGGCCCCGGCAGCATGCCGCCCGGGAAGATGTAGCGCTGGATGAAGTCCGGGGTGCGGCGATAGCTTTCGAAGGCGTCGTCGTCGATTGTGATGATCTGAAGACCGGCGCGCCCGCCGGGGGCCAAGCGGGCTTTCAGGGTGTCCAGGTAGACCGGCCAATAGGCTTCGCCGACCGCTTCGAACATTTCGATCGAAGCAATCTTGTCGAACGTGCCTTCGACCGCGCGGTAATCCTGTATCCGGATATCGACCCGGTCGTCGAGCCGCAGCCGCCGCATGCGGTCCCGGGCGTAGGCGGCCTGTTCCGTGGATAGGGTCAGGCAGGTCACCTGGCAGCCGAAATCTCGGGCGGCGATTTCCGCGAAGCCGCCCCAGCCGCATCCGATCTCAAGCACATGATCGCCCGGCTGCAGGTCGAGCACCCGCGCCAGGCGTTCGTACTTGCGGTACTGCGCGTCGGCCATGGGCTCGTCGAAGGTTTCGAACAATGCCGATGAATAGGACATGGTCCCGTCCAGCCATTGTTCGTAAAACGCATTGCCCAGGTCGTAATGGGCGGCGATGTTTCGGCGGCTGCCGCGCGGCGTATTGGCGTGCAGCGCATGACGTATCCGGTTCAACAGGCGGACCGGCCAGGGCCGATGGAACAGTTCCGTCATCGCATGATCGTTGCGCAGACCCAGGTCCAGCACCGCACCCAGGTCCGGGCTATCCCAATCTCCCGACATATATGCCTCGGCGACACCGATATCGCCGCCCAGGATCATCCGATTGACCAGACGCCAGTTGCGGATGCGGACGGTGGCCTCCGGCCCGGGGGTGTCTCCTTCGGCGGTGAACCGGGTGCCGTTCGGAAGCGTGACATGCAGACGCCCGACGCGCAGTTGCCCCAATGCCTGGTGCAGCATGCGTTCGCGGATGCCGGCACGCGCCCGGGGGGACGCGGGGTGCGTTGTCGGAATGGCGTCGGAAACGGATTTCAGGATGGTGTCGCTCATGTCTCGCTAGGGTCCGGTCTTGTCGGTGGTTTGGATGCTGAACTGCACGGGGTTGGCGGTCGGCGAATGACGAAAGACGGGCAGACCCTTCAGCCAGAGCTTGAGCGCTTCCCAATGGATGCCCGCGATCACCTTCAGGGTCAGCAGGGGAAACCGCATCAGGATGTGGCGCAGGCCGGCTTCGGAAAACGGCCGGCGGCTGCCCGCGAAGGAGGCGGCCAGCAACAGGCCCTCCGCATCTTCCTGGCGGATCGCGATACGGACGTCTTCGCTCGGCGGCACGATGCGGAAATGATAGGTCGTGTCCATGGCGATGAAGGGCGAGACGTATAGTTCCTTGTCGCAGGACTGGCGGATGACCGGCCGCGCCGCATCGTCGACCGGGATCACGTAGGTATGGCGTTCCTTATATGTGTTGCAGACCTCGTAAAGGATCGCCGAAAGGTCGCCCGACCGCCGGTAGCAGAAAAAAACGCTCAGCGGATTGAACGCGTAGCCGAAAATCCGGGGATAGCAAAGCAGGCGGATCGCCCCGCCGTCCGGCTCGATCCCGGCCTGGCGCAGCCGGCTTTCGACCCAGGGGCGCAGCGGCGTGCCGTCCGTCGGCCCGTGGTCACGGTCATAGAACGCGAGCGGCGCAAACCGGTTGTATCCGAACAGGCGCGATCGTTCCGCCAGGCCCGGCAATTCGTCCAGGTCCAGCAGCATGGACGCCACGGTATAGCGAAGCCGATGCACCCGCGGGCGCTTGCGCTGATGGACGACGTCGCCCTGATAGATGGCGGAGGTCAGGGTCGTCATTGCGCGGCGGCCCCGACGTTCGGGGCGATGGATATCCGCCCGTTTTCGTTCTCGACCTGCCAGGGGCGGCGCAATTGCCCCAGTTGTTCGGCGACGGCGAGACCCGATTGCAGGGCGTCTTCGTGAAAGCCGTAGCCGAAATAACTGCCGCAGTACCAGGTTCGGCGATATCCCTGCAGCGACCATAGGCGTTCCTGCGACCGCAGGGCGGCCGTGTCGAAAAACGGATGGGTGTAGGTGAAGTCGCGCAACAGGGTGCCGGGCGCCGGTTCGCGCACCGGGTTCAGGGTCACGAACAGGGGATGGGCGGGATCCAGACCTTGCAATTGGTTCATCCAATAGGTGACGCAAAGCGGGGCCGTATCCGCCCCGGCCCCCGCGTTCTTGGCGCCTGCGATGAAATTCCAGCTGGACCAGACCCGGCGGCGTTTCGGCATCAGGGTCGCGTCGGTATGCAGCACCGCGCGATTTTCCGTATAGGTCCAAGCGCCCAGAAGATCGGTTTCGATCACATCCCGGTCGCGCAGCATCTCGCGCGTTTCATCGGCATGGGCGGCCATGACGACATGATCGAAGGTCCGGCATTCGCCGTCGTTGGCGACGACCAGGACCTTGCCGGGGAAGCGCGTCACTTCCTTCACGCCGCCGTAGACGATGCGGTCGCGATACGGTTCGGTCAGGCGTTTGACGTATTCCCGGGATCCGCCGTCGACCGTGCGCCATTGCGGGCGGTCGACCAGGTTCAGCAATCCGTGGCTGACGAAAAAGCGGATGAAGGCGGCCGCCGGATAGGCGCGCATTTCCTCTGCCGTCGTCGACCAGATGGCGGCCCCCATCGGCAGCAGGTGGTCCTCGATGAAGGCGGCGCTGTATCCGTTGGCGGCGAGATAGTCGCCCAGGCTGATCTCCGCCGCGGCAATGTCGTCCAGGAACCTGGGGGCGTCCCGATAGAAGCGCAGCAGATCGCGCACCATCCGCCAGAACCGGGGGCGCAGGATATTGCGCCGCTGTCCCAGCAGGCCGTTCAGGTCCGTTCCCGCGTACTCCAGATTGCCGTTCCCCAGGGACGCGGCGAAGGACATGTCGCTGTCCTTGGTCCGCACACCCAGATGATCGAACAGGGCCGTCAGGTTCGGGTAGGTGCGTTCGTTATAGACGATGAACCCCGTGTCGACCGGGATGGGACCCGCCGCCGTCGGCGCGTCGACCGTATTGGAGTGGCCGCCGGGCCGGGGTTCTTTTTCATAAACCGTGACGTTATGCCCCTGGTTCAACAGCCAGGCCGCCGACATGCCGGCGATCCCGGTGCCGATCACGGCGATGTTCAATCGGTGGCCCCTTGGTGCCGGACTGTCGAACATGTTTCCCCCTTGGCCTCGACGCGCCCGTTTCAAAACGGGGCGTGATTGTTGCGCGGTCTATGTCTTTACGCTGCGCGGACGGGATCGGATCACCGGCGGATGAATTATTTCCGGCGGCGGTGATCCGGCCCGGGACACCCCCCCGTAGAAACCGCATGGATGGATATTTGGCCGTCGATCGTGCAGGCTTGTCGGACGAGGTGGACCGGCGGCGTTCTGCACGCCCTGCGGTCAGCGGCCAGTGGGGCTTCGCGCCGAAGCGAGACCGGGGAGAAGCATTGGACTCGATGGATCAATTGCTCGTCGCGGTGGCAACGACGCGGGACCGTGCGGCCTTTCGCGAGCTGTTCGATTACTTCGCGCCCCGGATCAAGTCGTTCCTCATGCGCCAGGGCCTGGATGCTCAGGCGGCCGAGGACGTGGTCCAGGAAGCCATGGTCCGCGTGTGGCAAAAAGCCCATCAGTACGATCCGGCCAAGGCGCGGGCCTCGACTTGGATGTTCACCATCGCCCGAAATCTGCGCGTCGATTTCCTGCGTAAGAGCAAGCGGCCGGAGCCGAATGCAGATGACCCGGCGCTCGTCCCCGATGCCCAGCCGGGTGGCTTTGCCCTGGCGGCCCAGGCGCAGGACGCGGCCCGCCTGAAGGCCGCGCTCGGCGATTTGCCGGATGAACAACGGGTGGTTTTGGAATTGTCGTTTTTCGAAGAAATGCCGCATCCCGAAATCGCCGAACACCTGGGGATTCCCCTGGGCACCGTGAAGTCCCGGATACGGTTGGCGTTGAAACGCGTCCGGTCCGAGCTTGGAGAAGACAAATGACCATCACCCATCACCCGAGCGAAGAATTGCTGTTGGATTACGCCGCTGGCGGTCTGTCCGAATCCTGGAGCCTGGCGATTGCGACTCATTTGGCGCTCTGCCCGGCGTGCCGGCGCGAGGTCGCCCGCTTGGAAGCGGTCGGGGGCGGGCTGGTCGACGGGGTCGAGCCGGCGGCCTGTTCCGACGGCATGTTCGACGCCGTGATGGCGCGTCTGTTTGACGACGATGACACGCCGTCGGCCGTCGCGTCGCCGCCTTCGGTCCCGCCCGCGGCGGCGCCGGTTCTGCCGGAACCGCTGCGCGGGTATATCGGCGCCGACCTGGACGGCATGGCGTGGCAGCGCCTCGGCCTTGGCGCGTATCAATATCTGATCGAAACGGACGACGGCGCGACGGCGCGGTTGCTGCGCATTCCGGCGGGCCGCCCGGTGCCCGAACATACCCATCAGGGCCAGGAATTGACGCTGGTGCTGCGCGGTGCGTTTTCCGACACCACCGGTCACTACGGTGCCGGCGATTTCCAGGAAGCGGACGAACACCTCGCCCATAAACCACATGCGGCGCCGGGCGAGGATTGCATCTGTTTGGCGATCACCGATGCGCCGCTGCGGTTTAAAAGCCTGGCCGCGCGGGTGGTGCAACCGTTCCTGGGGATTTGACCTCGGGTCCGCGATTCCGGCGGAGCGCCCTATTTTAGAGATGCCAAATCTATTTCCCGCTTGACAGGTGTACAACCGGCCCTGTCATATTCGTTAATTATAAAATGAATGCCGGGCTGTCGTCCGCGTCCCTCGCCGAGGGGCCGGCGGCGGGTAAAACCCGGTGGACTGGAGGAAAGGAAACATCCCTATGAAACGATTGATGATTGCGGCACTCGTCCTGGGCGCGGCCTTGGCGGCCTATCTGCCGGGCACGGCCCGCGCCGACGACGACAAGCTCGAGGTCAAGATCAACGGCCGCATGCCGACCGTTACCGTACCCACGGCGGACGGCCCGGTGAAGATCATGCGCAACCAGGATACCGCCAACACCATTCATCCCGATTACGCCAAGACGTCGCGCAAATGCCCGCCGTTCTGCGTTCAGCCGATGCAAGTGGCGCCCGGCGTGACCACCGTCGGCGAGGTCGAACTGCTGGAATTCGCCAAGGAGGGCGGCAAGCTGATCGATGGGCGGACCGAGAACTGGCACCTCAAGGGCACGATCCCCGGCGCCATCAACATGCCCTACAACCAGATGGCCGAACGGCTGGACGAAATCGGCTGCACCCGCGGCGCCGACAAGAAATGGGACTGCGCCAAGGCGGAAAAGGTTCTGTTGTTCTGCAACGGCCCCTGGTGCGGCCAGTCGCCGATGGCGATCAAGGCCATGCTCCGCGAAGGCTATCCGGCGGACAAGATCTTCTATTACCGGGGCGGCATGCAGGCCTGGCACATCCTGGGCCTGACCGTGGTCGAAGGCACCTTCTGACCCGACGTCGCGGACGGAAGGGGCCCCGTCGGACCCCACACGGTGGGGCCCCAGCCGTCACGACCGGTTCAAGGCGAACCGGATCGGAACCTTGACCGTTCCGGCGATGGGCTGTCCGCCGCGCGTGGCGGGCAGGAAGCGCCAGGCCCGTACGGCGCGGACGGCCGCCTGATCGAAGGCCGCGATGCCGGAAGACCGGCTGACCGAAATCTCCGACGGACGCCCCTTCGGCGTCACCCGAACCCGCAAAAGAACGAGCCCTTCACGGCCCCGACGCAATTCGCTGCGCGGATAGGCGGGGGCGGGATTGGCGAGGTAGTCAGGGAACGTTGCGGCTTTCTCGAACAGGCCTGTATCGGCGGGACCGACCGGGCCCGCTTTGCCGCCCGGCAAAGCCGCCGTTTGCGGTGTCGGCGCGGGCGCGGGTGCCGTCGGCGGTGAAGACGTCGGCGGACTGGCGGCCTTCTTTGTGTGCTGAGGTGCATTCCGTTCGGGCCGCGCCGGTGGTTGCACGGCGGCAAGACGCGGCTGCGGGGTTTCGATGACTTCGACCGCATCAACCGTCTCCACGGCCTCGACCTCCGGGACGGGCTCCGGAGCCACCGGGATTTCCGAAACCGGGGCCTCTGTGGGGGGCGGCATCTCGGCAATCGGCTCGGCCGCGACGGTTTCGATGCTTTCGACCGGTGCTTCGACCTCGATGGGCGCGGCCGGCGGCAATGGCTGGACTGCCGGATCCGGGACGATGGTTACGTAAAGCGGTTGTTCGCCGGGCGCCAGGCCGGGCAGGGGGACGGGCTCCGTCCCCCCGCCGCCGCCGCCCGCCAGAAACCAGGCGATGACGGCGGCGTGCAGGGCCACGGACCAGACACCGAACAAGGGCGCGGCCGGGGCCGGGCCGATGGCCCGGGGACGAAGATCGCCGAGGGTCTCAGAAAGTTGCATGCGCCCTCAGGAAGAATGACCGCCCCGGCTCGTTGACCTGCACCGTTTCCGGATCGAACGAGTTCGACCGGCTCAGGTGGTTGGCATAGGTCTTGTCGAGTAGGTTGGTGATGCCCAGCGAGATCGACACAGGCTCGAACGAATAAATCTCGCCGTAGAGATCGACCATCGCATAGGACGCGGTCTCGCCGACGTCGACGCCGCTGTTGTTGTTCGCTTCGATGTCGGCGCGCGATTGGCGAAGCGCCGCCCGCATGCGCAGGCCCATCATCCAATCCGCGGTCCGGCGTTCGACCGTAGCGGTCATCTCCAACGGCGGGATTTGCGCCAACGGCCGGTCGTCCTCGTTGTTCTGACCGTACGTGAACGCCGCCTGACCGCCGATCGTCCATCCGTCCAGGGGCTGGACCTTGCCGGAGACCTCGAAGCCGGTCAGCGTCGCATTGACGTTGCGGTAGATCGTCGCGCTGTCGCTCAGCAGCACGCCATCCTGGCCGCGCGCCAGATCGCGCAGGATGTAGTCCTGGACCCGGTCGTAATAGACCGAGCCGCCGACGGTCCATGTGCTGTGCGAGACTTCGGCGCCGATATCGATCTGGTGGTGTTTTTCCGGTGCGATGTCGGGGCGGCCGATCCAGCGGCTGGACGCCGTGGCGTTGTTCTGCGCCAGGCTGCGTTCCGATGCGTCGGCGGTCCGCACACTGCGCGACAAGCCGGCGAACAGGGTCACGTTCTCGTCCAGCGCCACTTCGTAGCGCAGCAGGCCGCCGAAATTGTTCTCGCGCCGGTCGTCGGCCCGGACGCCGTAATAGTTGGTGAACAACGTGTTCGCCGACTGTCCCGGCATGATCGCAACTCGGTCGGCCTTGTCGGCGGAAAAGGCGACGCGGTCGTACCGAAGGCCCGCGATCACATCGTGGCCCGGCATGACGGTGCGTTCGACCTCGGCGAACAGGCCCGTCTGCGACAGGCTGATCCCCGGCCAGGAATAGGACTGGATCAGCGATTCGTCGCCGTCGTTGACCCGTTCACGGGCCCCCATGAACCGCGTCGCATCGCGGCGGTTGATCTGCGTATCGCCCCCGACCTTGAACCGGAAGCCGGAAAAGTCACCCGACAACGCCAATTTCCCGCCGAAGGTATCCGAGCCCGAGTCGACCTTCATCACGTTCCCCGCGCGGGTGCGCAGGGTGTAGTTGTCCATGATGTGGTCGACGATCCCGGCGTAGGCCGAGGTTTCCAGCTTGTGCAGCGTCCCGCCCGGATCGAAATCGTGGTCGTAACTGCCGCGCAGCACGAAGGTTTCCGAATAGGGTGAATCCATGCCCGCCCCGGCGAACACGGCGTCGTCGATGCGGTCGTTCTGCAGACTGACGCGGATCAGGTCGTCGGGCGTCGGCGTCAGGCCCATTTCGACGCGCCCGCCGTGGCTGGAGAACGAGGACCGGACGGTTTTGTTCGACCCGTCGCGGTAATCCTGAGCGAATTCATAATTGCCTTCGGCCCGGACATAACCCCAATCGGTGCCGGCCGCGACGTCGCCGCCGGCGCTGCGCGACCAGGCGTTGGAATTAAGGCCCCCGTAAACCGACCCCTGATAGGGCTTGTCCCCGGTGAACACGGGCGTCTTGCGTTTGGCCTGGACCGTGCCGCCGGGGGCACCCGGCCCATTGGTGACCGAAGCATATCCCTTGTCGACGATCAGGCTGTCGATCCCGTCGGCGGAGAGGTAGGCCGTCGGCGGGTCCATCCGGTTGGGGCAGCCGCCATGGATGAAGGCGCCGTCGTCGATGATGTTGATGCGGGTCTGGGATTGGCCGCGGATGAACGGCTCGGTCCCGTGGCCGCCCATCCGGCCCATGCTGATGCCGGGCACCGATTGCAGCACGTCCGATGCGTCGGAGGCCGGGAACAGATTGTCGACCGCCGGTTCCAGAACAACACGGTTGGGCGGCTGTGCCTGACCATAGGCCCGGACTTCGGGCAAGGTCACGGTCGGCGCCGTTTCGGTTTCGCCGGTGGCGGCCTGGGCGATCTCGGCCGGGGCGTCGTCGGCGCGAACGATATCGGTTTGGGCGGCCATCACGGCCGCGGCGGCGGTGGCCGCCAAAAGGCAACCCCTCAAGGTAGGTTTGGGCATTAAGTCGTCTCCGCTTGGGAGCCCGCCGGCGGGCGGACCCGTGGTGTCATGCCGAACGGCGGCGGTGGACCCGCCCGGGAATACGGGCGGCACCACCGGCGATGCGGCGTGGGTCAGGTATTAAGCGGAGAGATGAGGCGGGCCGCGGGGCGGCAGGGTCCGGTAATCGGCGAGATCACCGGCCAGGATTTCGTCGGTCGGCCGCAGGGGGCGGACCGGCGTCCAATCGAGAGTCAACCAAACCCGATGGGTCAGGCCGTCCGGCGCGGGTGCCGCCGGATGCTTGCAGAGCACGCAGGTCGATCGCGCGCCGTTATGTTTGCTGTCCTGGTCCGGGTCTTCGCTGGCCGGGCGGCGCTGCGAACAGATACCGGCGCGCAGGTCTTCGAACAGGCTGGCTTCCTTGGCGTTGGCCGGGGCCGGGATCGCCAGCATGGCCAACAGAGGAACCAAATAGGAAAGAAGGATCAGGCCGCTGATCCCGGCGCGCAGCGTTTTCCCCCGGCCCTGGCGGGGCCGGTTCGCGGAAACGGGCTTCTGCGCGTAATTATACATTCGAAAATCGTATATCGATGTTGTTCGCAACTGCAACAGGCCGGTGTGAAATCCGGGCAAAAAACTTGTATTGCCGATGGGCGATGATCGTCAATCCGCCAACAGGTCGAAGGCGACGGAAACGCGCTCCACCGGCGCCCGGAACGGCACGGTCTGGTGATAGAGGTAGCTGGGGAACAGCAGCATCAACCCCTCGCGCGGGCGGATCAGGGTCGTCCGTGGCGGCTGCTTCGCGTGAAAGTCCAGGGGCGGGCGACCGAATTCGATCCAGCCTTCGTGGGCCGGATCGTCGTCGCGGACAAGCTCGGGTATTTCCGGGTAATAGACGCCGGACAGCCAGGCGGCGGGATGGATATGGGCGACCTGATGCCCCCGGTCCTCCATGACGACGCCCCAGACCGACAATCGAATGTCATCCGGCGCACGGTCGAGGGCCGCGCGGAACGGGTGGCCTTCTTCAAGGTTCGCGGCGGCCTCCCGATACTCCGCCGCCGCCGCGCGGATCGCCGCTTCCAATCCCGCCACCGGGCCTTTGTCGCCGATGGTCAATTCGCCGGAATGGCGGCCCTTGCGCGTGGCGTGGCTGGCCGGGGCATGGGCGAGGGACGGGTGCCGGCGCAGGTGTCCCGCCAAGGCGCGGTTGAACTCCGCGACGTCGGCGAAACCGTCCGGCGCCGCGATCTCAACCGGGCGCAATAGATTGTCGAAATCCAACAGCCGCGCCGCCCCCGCCTGATCGCCCGCTTCGTTCAGCGCGATGGCCTGAAACGCCAGGGCCGAGGTATTGCCCGGATGGGTCTCCAGGAACGCCGCCGTCTCGGCGGCGGCTTCGGCAGGGCGCCCCATCTCCAGCAACAGATCGCCCAGGTTGACCCGTGCCTTGTCGTAATCGGGGGCCAGGTCGACGGCCTTGCGCGCCGCCGCCAAGGCGTCGTCCAGCCGCCCCATTTCGCGCAAGGCATAGGCGATATTGACCTGCGCCCCCGCGTGGTCCGGTGCGGCCGCCATCACCGCGTCGTATTGCGGGATCGCCTCGGCCGGATGGTCGGTCTCCTGCAACAAGGTGCCCAGGTTGTAGCGCGCATCCGGATTGCCGGGATCGATCGCAAGGGCCTGTTCGTAGGCCGCACGGGCCTCCAGCGGCTTGCCCATTTCCTGCAGCACGGCGCCCCGGTTGGTCGCGGCCCCGGCATGGTCTGGGGCGTCGGCGAGGGTCCGGTCGTATTCGGCGACGGCTTGGGGCAGGCGGCCCAGCGCCTTCAGGATATTGGCCAGATGAAACCGGGCCTCGGCCTGCGCCGGGTCGGACGCCAACATTGTGCGGAAGGCATCCTCCGCTTCGGCGAACCGGCCGGAGACCTCGAACAGAACGCCCAGGTTGAACCGTGCCCCCGCACTCCCGGGATCGGCGGCCAGCACCGCCCGGTAGGCCGCTTCCGCTGCTGACAGGTCGCCCATGTCGGTCAGCACGTTGCCCCGGTTCATCAAGGCTTCGCCGTGCCCGGGATCAAAGGCCAAGGCGGTGTCGAACAGGCTCAGTGCCTCGGCCTTATCGTCCAGGTGAAAAGCGGCGATCCCGGCGACGTTCAAGGCGTCCACATCGTCCGCCGATGCGGCCAGCGCCTGACGGCCCAGGGTTCGGGCGCGCCGCCAATCGCCCTGTTCCAGCGCCGCACGGGCCCGGTCGACCAAATCGCGGGCGGCGTCGGCCTGACGGAACGCGTCGAGCGGCGAAGCCGACGCGGGTGCCCCGGGCCGGGGTTTCGGCGGCGGGGAGGCGGCGGGGGCGGCCTTCTTGCGTTTCTTCGATTGGGTGGGGCGGGCCTTTTTCTTCTGCTTCTTCATGGCTTGGCCTCCGGCGCGGGGGGCTCCGGGGCCGCCGCATCGGTTCCGCCGTTCTTGTCCTGTCCCCATTCGACGGACTTCAGGAAGCTTTGGAATTCGCGGCTCAGGCGGGTGCGGTCCTCGCCGTCCGCCGTCGCCCAGATGACCAGCCAGACCGCCACGGTGACATAGAACAGCACCGATCCGACGCGCCGGGCAAGGGGGCCGAAATTGGCCTCCGCCCATTTACGGAAGGCCGCGTCGGGCCCCGTGATCCGGCCCCGCAGCATCAGGCCCAGGACGATCACCAGGCCCATGACGATCAGGAACAGCCAGCCTTTCTCCATGTCCTCCCCCCGTTTTTCCTATGCGCCCAGCAGATGCAGGGAGACGCGCCGCCGATGGGGGCTGCGCCGGTGTTCGAACAGGTAAATGCCCTGCCAGGTCCCCAACTGCGTCCGCCCGCCCGAGACCGGGACGGAGAGTTGCACGTTGGTCAGGGCCGACCGGATATGGGCGGGCATGTCGTCGGGACCTTCGGCCGTATGGCGGTAAAGCGACGGGTCTTCCTTGACCAGCCGTTCGAAGAACGTCTGCAGGTCGCGCTGCACGTCCGGGTCGGCGTTTTCCTGAATGGTCAGGGAGGCGCTGGTATGGCGGCAGAACAGGGTCAGCAACCCGGCCTCCATGGCTTGGGTGCGAACCCAGCCTTCGACCTCGCCCGTGATCTCGTAAAGACCCGGGCCGCCGGTGGCCACGTTCAATTCATGCTGCGCCTGTCGCATGCCCGATGCTTAGCGCCTCGCCCCCGGTACGGCAAGGTTTAGAGCTTGCAGGGAATTGTGGGTGGCCGTTGCGGGCCGACTACCGAGGCTTGCCAAGCTGGATTTGTGCGGGTATTCAAGAACGGCAGGGAAAGAACATATGATGAACATGGAAATCGATCCGCGCCCGTCCTTCGATGAGACTGCCGCATCCGCCCGCCCGCAACTGACCGAGGGTGTGACCCGGGGCGTCGTGCGCCTGCTCTGGGGGCTGGGATTCAGCCCCATGGTCGAATTCAAACTGTCCAGCCGCCGCCGCATCGACGTCGCGGGTCTAGACGGCCAGGGCCGGTTCCTGTTCGTCGAGGTCAAATCCTCGCCCGAGGATTTCCGCGCCGACGGCAAATGGCACGAATACCCGGCCTTCTGCGATTGGTTCTATTTCGCCGTGCCGCCGGGCTTCCCCCACGACATCCTGCCCGAAGACGCGGGCCTGATCGTCGCCGACGGCCATGACGGGGCGGTTCTGCGCTCGGCCGACGAAACGCCGATGAACGGCAACCGGCGGCGCACCCAAACCCTCGCCTTCGCCCGCGCCGCCGCCGACCGCCTGGCGCGGGGCGGATGAGGCCCGATTTGCCACCAGGGATCGGCCCTCATGAAGGCCGCGAGTTGGAATTGATGCTGGCGGGGGTCAAGCCGCTCGCCAAGTTTGCCGATGTGGTAGGGGCGGAGGCACTCTGGCCGGAGGACGATTTTGCCCCCCATGTCGCTGCCGGCCGGATCGTCATGCGGGAGTACTTCAGCCGTTCCGCCGATGGCCGTCACGATATCCGCCATCTCTATTACGCTCTGCCCGGTGAAGTTTGGCGGATCGCCAAGGTTCATGCCCTGGACCTCAAGAGCTACGACGGCGGTTGGAACGACGAAGCCATCGCCGACAGCATGGAGACCGGGCGCCTGCTCGGCTATTCCGAGGACGAAGTCAGACGTTTCGCCGATTGGGTTCGCAAAGGTCGTTAACCCTCTTCCTTCTGGCCGCGTTCGCGGGCCAGCAGGGCGCGCTTGCGGTCGGTGCCCCAACGGTAGCCGGTCAGCGATCCGTTGGATCCGACGGCGCGATGGCAGGGAATGATCAGCGAGACCGGGTTGGTGGCGCAGGCCCGCCCCACGGCGCGGGCGGCGCCGGTCTTGCCGAGAGACTCCGCCAACTCGCCATAGGTCCGCGTCTCGCCCGGCGGGATCGCGGCCAGGGCCTGCCAGCCCTGCCATTGAAAGGCCGTGGCGCGGACGTCAAGAGGCAGCGTGTCGGCGGCGCCCCGCCCGTCCAGATAGGTCAGCACGGCCTCCATCGTCGGTTTCAATCCGGCGTCGTCGCGGGCGATCTGGGCTTCCGGGAAATCGCGGCGGAGTTCGGCCTCCAATGACGCATCGTCGTCGGCCAGGGCCACCATGCAGAGCCCCTTGTCCGTCGCGGCGGCCAGCACCCGGCCCAAGGGACTGTCGGCGACGGCGAAGCGGATTGCCGCCCCGCGCCCGCCGGCGGCGTAGCTGGCGGGCGTCATGCCCAGCAGGGCCGCCGACTTTTCATAGACCCGCGACGGCGATCCGTAACCGGCGCCGTAAAGGGCGTCGGCCACGCCGCCGCCCGCCCGCAGGCCCAGGCGCAGGCGTTCGGCCTTGACCGCCTCGGCATATTGTTTGGGGCTGACGCCGACCATGGCCTGGAACATGCGTTGCAGATGGAAGGGGCTGTAGCCGGTGATCTCGCCGAGAACATCCAGCGAAGGCGCCGTCTCCGCCGCCTCTATCCGGCGGCAGGCTTCGGCGACGGCGGCCAGGCGCGGATCGACGATGCGCGCGTTGTCCGGCCGGCAGCGTTTGCAGGGCCGGAACCCGGCGGCCTCCGCCCCGGCGCCGTCGTCGAAGAATTTGACGTTCTGCCGTTTAGGCAGGCGCGAGGCGCAACCCGGTTTGCAATAGATGCCGGTCGTGGTCACGGCATAGACGAAATTGCCGCCGGGACGCCGTTCGGCGACCTGACGCCAACGGGCGTCGTCCGGGTTTTCGGTGCGGCTTAAATCGCCGTCGATGGGACGGGGCTGATCCATGAGGCAAGCCTACCCTGCGTGGGCTGACGCCGCCATCCGGTCCTTGTGCGGTAATTCCGGCCCGCGCTTAGGCGCCGTCCGCCCCGATCAGATGCAAGGCCCCGCCCTCATCGCGCAGCCATTTGCGGCAATCGTCCATATCGGCGATCAGGCCCTGGACCAAGGCCCAAAACCGGGGGCCGTGGTTGTGTTCGCGAAGATGCGCGACCTCATGCGCGACGACGTAATCCAGCACCCGCTCGGGGGCCAGGACCAGGCGCCAGGAGAACGAGAGATTTCCGTTGGCGGCGCAGGACCCCCAGCGGCTTTTGGTGTCGCGGACCGTGATCCGCCCGGGTTTCGCGTTCAGCGCGGCGGCGGCGGCTTCAACCCGGGGCTGGATACGCCGGCGGGCTTCCCGCCGGAGCCAGTCGCCCAGGCGCCGAGGCAGGTGTTCGGCCCGGCCGGTGACGTGGATTTCCGCGATGCCGCCCTCGCCCTGCGCGATCCAAACGCCGCCGCGCGCATCGGGGCGATGGCGGATGACGTGGGGCTGTCCGAGAAAGGGCATTTCCACGCCATCGGCGAAGACGACCAGCGGCGGCGCCGACGCCAGCCGGGCACGGACCCAAGCCGCCTGTTTTTCCGCGAAGGCAGCGGCTTCCGCGTCCGACACCCAGGTCGGGCGGGTCACCACGGCCTCGCCCGTCGCGGGGTCGGCGCGCAGGATCAATCGCTTTGCCCGCCGGTTGCGGCGGATGCGGAGCGGAATGCTATCCGGGCCCAGGGTGGTGAGGGTCGTGCCGCGGCCGTCGCCGTCCACCGAGGCTCCTTACGCCGCCTGCGGCAACCGCAGGCCGGCGCCGTCGTATTCCTGATACAGCTTTTGAGTTTGGGCGTCGTCCATGGCCAGGATCGGCGGGCGCATGTTGAACCAGGCGTCGTCGTTGTTGTGACGGGCGACCATGGCCTTCAGCGACGGCACCAGCGGATAGCCGGAAATGATCTTGCGCACGTTGGACAGTTTCTCGTGCCACTGTTCGACGTCGCCGTCGTCGCCGTTCTTGCGGTATTCGCTATAGACCGCCTGGGCCAGATCCGGGGCGATGTTGGAACAGGCCGTGATGCAACCCGCACCGCCTTCGCGCAGGACCGGCAGCATCAGGTCGTCGGCGCCGGAGAACACGCAGAAGCCGGGGAATTCGCGCGCCGCCGTCAGCATGTTTTCCAACACGTTCGACGAATCCTTCATGCCGATCACGGTGTTCGGGTATTCCTTGCGCAGCATGCCGATCAGGTTCATCGACAGCGGCACGTTGGACATCTGCGGGAAGTGATAGAGGCAGACCTTCAGCTTGTCGGAACCGATGCGCTGAATGACTTCGGAATAGGCCGCGAACAGGCCCTCGTCCGACTGGTTCTTGTAATAGAACGGCGGCAGCATCAGCACCGACCCGGCGCCGATTTCCAGCGCCTTCTTCGTCAGCTCGACCGTGTCGGGAATGGCGCAGCAGCCGGTGCCCGGCATCATGCCCTTGGTCGGCACGCCGTTCTCGGCCAGCTTGTCCAGGAGTTCCAGGCGCTCGGCGAGCGAGAAGGAATTGGCCTCGCCCGTGGTGCCCAGGATGCCCAGCCCGTCGCAACCGCTGGCCAGCAGCCACTTGCTATGGGCGGCCAGGCGGTCGTGATCGACGCTCAGGTCCTTGTTCTGCGGGGTCAGGACCGCGGCGTAGACGCCGGTCAGTTCCAGGTTCGATGCGCTCATGTCTTCCTCCTTCGATGCCGGGCCTTCGCGGGCTGCCGGCGGGATGGCGGCGGCTCTTGCTTACTTGGGCCAGCCCACCACGTGATTTTCCAGGTCGTCGGTGTCGCGTTCCGAATAGACGCGGTTGCGCACCGAGATACCCGCATAATGAACCGTTTCCGCGTCGCCGGAAACAAGGGGATGCCACCAATAAAGGTCCTGGCCTTCGGAAATCAAGCGGTAGGCGCAGGTCGATGGCAGCCAGCCCAGCTTTTTGACCATGCGCGGCGTCAGAATCTGGCATTCGGGAACGAAGCGTTTGCGGTCGGCGTAGTTGGAACAGCGGCAGGTTTCCGTGTCCAACAGGCGGCAGGCGACGTCGGTATAGAGAATCTCGCCCGTCGTTTCGTTCTCCAGCTTGTTCAGGCAGCACCGCCCGCAGCCGTCGCAAAGCGATTCCCATTCCTCGCGGCTCATCTCGCCCAGGCCCTTGGTCTTCCAAAAGGGCGGCGGGCCGGCGGGTTTCTTTTTCTTGAACAGGCTGAACATGGGTTTTCCGGCGGGGTGTTCTGGGCGCACAGCATACCGCCCTCAGGCGCCGCTGTCCTCCCGGTCGATCAGGTGAATGAACGATCCCATGACCGTTCCACGGACACGGCCCATGACGCCCATGTCTTCGCCCCGGGCGTTCGATGCCTGGAACAGGGGGGCGTCACGGTTGGGGCCCAGGTCTTCGGCGAGGATCGTCGCATAGTGGAATTCATGGCCGCGCAGGGCCGTGCCGGCGGCGCCCAGAGGGCTGTCGGCAATGAGCATCGCCCGGCGGTAGCCCAGGTGCAATTTACGTTCGGCGAACGAGGTGTCGACCGGCAGCAGCCCCGCCATGGCGTGGCGGACACCGTCAGCGTCGGTCAAGCTGCCACCCAGAACCATGTAGCCGCCGCATTCGCCGAACACGGGCTTGCCTGCGTCGGCGAAGCCGCGCAGGCCGCCCAGGAATCCGCGGCTCGCCGCGATCCTTCCGGCATGCAGTTCCGGATAGCCGCCCGGCAGATAGACCGCGTCCGCGTCGTCGGCGGGACCCTGGCCGTCCAGCGGCGAAAAGGGCGCGATCTCCGCCCCGGCCCGGCGCCAGCCGTCCAGGACATGGGGATAGACGAAGGAAAAGGCGGCGTCGCGGGCGACGGCGATCTTCCGGCCGAGCGGTGGGATGGCGGGTGTCGCCTCGGTCTTCGGAGCGGCCCTGCCGATCCGTGCGAGGTCGCGCAGGGCGTCCGTATCCAGGTGCGCCGCCACGGCGGCGGCGGCGGCGGAAATAAAGGCATCCAGGTCGCCGTGTTCCTGCGCCTGGACCAGGCCCAGGTGCCTTTCGGGCAGGAACAGGTCGTCCAATCGCGGCAGGCAGCCGAGCACGGGAATCTCCGGCAGGTCCGCCGCCATGGCGTCCCGAAGGATATCGGCGTGGCGGGCGCTGCCGGTCCGGTTGAAGATCACCCCGGCGACGGTCACGTCGGCCCGGTGGCGGGCGAAACCGGCAACCAGGGCGGCGGCGGAGGCGCCCTGGGCCTTGGCGTCGACGACCAGGATCACCGGCCATCCGGTGTCCCGCGCCGCATGGGCGGTCGATCCCTCGTCCAGATGGGCGCCGTCGAACAGGCCCATGACGCCTTCGCAGACGATCAATTCCGCGCCCTTCGCCGCATCCGCCAGGGATGCCGTGCGGGTTTCGGCCCGCATCGCCCAAAGGTCCAGATTGACGCAGGTCCGCCCGCCGGCGGCGGCGTGAAAGGCGGGGTCGATGTAATCGGGGCCGACCTTGGCCGAGGCGACGTTGATCCCCGCATCCCGGAAATGGCGCAGAAGGCCCAAGGTCACCAGGGTCTTGCCGCTGCCCGACGCCGGTGCGGCGATGACGATGCCGGGGGTGGCTGCGTCGGACGGGGGCGCCGGGGTCACCTGCGGGGCATCCTTACAACAGGGGGGCGATCTTGGCGGCCATGGTCTCGCCGTCGGTCGTGTTGGTGAAATGCGCGACGAACTTGCCGTCCGGCCCCATCAGGTAGATCACCGCCGAATGATCCATCAGGTAATCGTCCTTGTTGCCGGCCTCGCTCGGCACCTTGGCATAATAGACCCGGTAGGCCTTGGCGACCTGCTTGATCTGCTCCGGCGTGCCGGTCAGGCCAACGACCGAGGGATGGAAATGGGCAACGTAGTCCTTCAGGACCGCGGGTGTGTCGCGGTCGGGGTCGACCGTCACCAGGGTCGGCACGACCTGCTTCGCCTTGTCGCCCAGGATATCCATGGCCGCCGAAATCTGGGTCAGGGAGGTGGGGCAGACGTCGGGGCAATAGGTGTAGCCGAAGAAGATCAGCATGTACTTGCCCCGGAAATCGGCCTCGGTCACCTGTTTGCCGGTCTGGTCGGTCAGGGTGAAGGGACCGCCGATCTTGACCTCGGGCGACACGCCGGTGGCTTGCGTTCCGCCGCCGCCGCTACCCAAGCCGCCGGCGCGTTCGACGGCGACGGCGACCACGACGACCATGAGAATCACGACGGATGCGATGACGGCGGCCAGGCGCACCTTGCGCAGGCGGGAAACGGTGGAATTGGTTTTATCGGGCATGGCCTCGTCGCCGGTTGTTTCGCGTTGCGGGGGCAAGGTACGGACTTTGCCCGCCGGATCAACCCTTAGGACGCCCCCTCACGAAAAGGTGCGCCCGGGATCGCCCGCTTCTAGATCAGGAATGTGGCCGCAAATAGACCAGATAATAGGTCGCGGCGACGAACAGACCGCCGCCCACGATATTGCCCAACGTCACCGGCACCAGATTGGCGAGAAGTCCGCCGACCGTCAGCCCCGCCCCCGCGGGCAGCAGCCCGGCGACCGCGACATAGGCGTCGTTGCCCGCCGCCAGCATGCCGACGGGAATGAAATACATATTGGCGATGGAGTGCTCAAACCCCAGCGCCACGAAGGCGGAAATGGGAAACAGGATGGCGAGGATTTTGCCGACCACCGTATGGGCCGCGAAGCAGAGCCAGACCGCCAGGCAGACCAGCGTGTTGCACAATACGCCCCGGAAAAAGGCCGTCATGAAATCCAATTCGACCTTGGCCGTTGCGATCTTGATCGCCGTCGCGCCGACGGCGCCGGAACCCATGTCCATATAGCTGGAGGCATAGGCCAGCACGGCCATGCCGACCGCGCCGACGAAATTGCCCGCATAGGCCACGCCCCAGTTGCGCAGCACGCCCTTGGTCGCAATCTTGCCGTCGGCCCAGCCCATGACCAACAGGACGTTGCCGGTGAACAGTTCCGCCCCGCCGATGACGACCAGGATCAGCCCCAGGGAAAACACCGCCCCGCCCAATACCCGCGCCGGGCCCAGGCCCAGGCCATGGTTGGTCATGGCGACGGTATAGAACATGGCGCCGAAGGCGATAAAGGCACCGGCCAGAACCGCCAGGGCGAACAGCGGGACCAGCGGCAGCCCCGCCTTGGCGACGCCCGCCGTCTCGACCCGCCGCGCCATTTGCGCCGGGGTATAGGCGTCGATCACACCCAGGTCCGGTTTCGCCCCGGAATCGGGGCCGGGGGGCGTCGATTGGTCGGTCATGGTGGTCTCCTCCCGCGCTGGGTTTTTTTGAACGATCCGCGCACCATTCGTTTTTCCCCTTTGGGCCGGGTCCGGTCAATGCCGTAATCTCTCCCCCATGCCTGCACGCAAGCCGGACGGAAATCTGAAACGCGGTTGGACCACCGGCGCCTGCGCCACGGCGGCGACGGCGGCCGCCTATGAGGCAATGGTCACCGGCCGGTTCCCGGATGCCGTGACCATTACCCTGCCGCGCGGCGAGGAGCCGACCTTCGACCTCGCCCGCACGGATTTGGCGGGCGGTGCGGCGACGGCCGCCGTCATCAAGGACGCCGGGGACGATCCCGACGTGACCCATGGGGCCGAGGTCTCGGCGACCCTGCGCCCGGGTACGGCCGGGTCGGGCGTGACGTTTCATGCCGGGCCCGGCGTCGGCATGGTGACCAAGCCGGGCCTGCCGATCCCGCCGGGCGAGCCGGCGATCAACCCAGGCCCGCGCGGGATGATGACCGGCGCGATCCGGGACCTCGCCCGTAAATTCAACGGCCCACCCGATGTGGAAATCACCGTTGCGATCAAGGACGGCGAGACTTTGGCGCTGAAGACCATGAACGGCCGATTGGGGATCGTCGGCGGGTTGTCGGTTCTGGGGACGACGGGCGTTGTCATCCCCTATTCCTGTGCGTCCTGGATTCACGCCATTCATCGGGGCGTCGACGTTGCGCGGGCGGGCGGGATCCGCCATATCGCCGCCGCCACGGGATCGACCTCGGAGAAGGCGGTGAAGGACCTCTACGGTCTGCCCGACATGGCCTTGATCGACATGGGCGATTTCGCGGGCGGGCTGCTGAAATACCTGCGCCGTCAGCCCGTCGCGCAACTGACCCTGGCGGGCGGCTTCGGTAAGCTGGCCAAGCTTGCGCAGGGAAACCTGGACCTGCATTCCGCGCGCTCGTCCCTCGACATGGCAAGGCTCGCGCAGCTCGCCCCGGACGATCCGGCCCTGGCGGCGGGCATCGCCGCCGCTAACACCGGGATGGAGGCGTTGCAGCTTTCTCAGGCTGCCGGCGTGCCGCTTGCGGATCGGGTCGCCAAAGGGGCCCGCGAGGTCGCGCTCGCCGCCCTTGCGGGCGACGTCGCCGTCGAGGTGCTGGTTTTCGACCGGAAGGGCAATCTGGCCGGGCGCGCCGATGGCTGATCCGGTTTTGATTTTGGGCGGCACGGCGGATGCCCGGGCGCTTGCCGCCGCGATCCTGGATCGCTGGCCGGATCGCCGGGTGATTACCTCGCTCGCGGGGCGCACGGCGTCCCCCCTCAAGCCGTCGGGCGAGGTCGTCTCCGGCGGTTTCGGCGGGGCCGAAGGACTGGCCGATTTCTTGCGCGTAGAAGGCATCGGTGCCCTGATCGATGCCACCCATCCCTTTGCCGAGGTGATCTCGAATGCTGCGGTCGATGCTGCAGCATCCGCGGCCATTCCGCGCCTTCACATGACCCGCCCGCCATGGGTTTTTGCGCAAAATGATGCGGTGCAGCATGTGTGCAGCATAAATGCAGCAAAATCGGCGCTGAAGGCCGGCGCCCAGCGCATTTTTCTTGCCATCGGTCGTAAAGAAGTAAATGAATTCAGTGAGTTGGGGAATATCGCCGCCGGACGGTTCTTTTTGCTGCGCTTTATTGATCTGCCGCAAAATCCACCTGATTTCGCCGATTTCGAGGTCCTGCCGGGCCGTCCTGGCGGCTATGACGCGGAGCGCAGCATTTTGCAGCAATTCGCCATCGATACGGTGGTCGCGAAGAACGGCGGCAGCGATTTATCCCGCGCAAAAATCGATGCAGCATTGGATCTGGGGTTGCGGGTTATTTTGATCGATCCGCCGTCCCCGCCGCCCCCGCCTCATGCGGACAGCGTCGCGGCGGCCGTCGACTGGTTGGCCGGGCTCTAAAGAAAGACTGTTGGGTCAGCCTGCCGATTTCTTCGGGCGCAGCACGTGATGATGGGCCGCGGCATAAAGGGCGGAATCATTGAAATGGGTATCGCCCAGGACCCGTCCGACCAGGATCAGGGCGGTCCGGGTGAAACCGGCTTCCTTCACCTTGGCGCGGATATCGGCGAGCGTGCCGTGGACGAATTGCTCGTCCGGCCAGGTTGCCCGGTAGGCGACGACGACCGGGCAGTCTTCGCCGTAATGGGGGGTCAGTTCGCGGACGACCTTGGCCAGGTTGTTGACCGACAGGTGCACGGCCAAGGTGGCGCCGCTTTTGCCCAGGGTTTCCAGATCTTCGCCTTCCGGCATGTCCGAGGCCCGGACGGAGGTCCGGGTCAGGACGACGGTCTGGCTGACGTTGGGCAGGGTCAGTTCCTTGCCCAGCGCTGCCGCTGCGGCGGCGAAGGCCGGCACGCCCGGCGTGATGTCGTAGGGAATGCCGAGCGTGTCCAGGCGGCGCATCTGTTCGGCGATGGCACCGTAGATCGACGGATCGCCGGAATGAACGCGGGCGACATCGTGCCCGGCGGCATGTGCCGTCTCGATCTCGGCGATGATCTCGTCCAGGTTCATGGGGGCGGTGTCCAGGACGCGGGCACTCTCCTGCGCCTCGGCGACGATCTCGGTCGGCACCAGCGACCCGGCGTAGAGCACCACGGGGCAGGCCTGGATCAATTTCAGGCCGCGTACGGTGATCAGGTCGGGGGCGCCGGGCCCGGCGCCAATGAAATGAACGGTCATGTGCCCGTCTCCTTTTCTTTTTCTTTGGCCGCTTTCCCGGCATAGCCGCGCGGGGTGTAGACCCAACGGTTGACGCCCCGCGTCACGGCGCGGGTCTCGGACGAGCCGATCATCACCAAGGTCAGCATGTCGACTTGATCGGCCGTCAGGTCCTGCAATTCGATCACGGTAATGGTTTCGCCGTCCCGGCCCAGATTGCGGGCCAGGATCACGGGTGTGTTCGCCGGGCGATGGCCGAGCAGGATGTCCCGCGCCTTTTCCAACTGCCAGCGCCGCCGTTTTGAGACGGGGTTATAGAGCGACATGACGAAATCGCCTTGGGCGGCGGCGGTCAGGCGTTGCTCGATCACGTCCCAGGGCGTCAGCAGATCAGACAGGGAGACCGCGCAGAAATCGTGGCCCAGCGGCGCGCCAGCCCGCGCGGCGGCGGCCTGCAGGGCGCTGACCCCCGGCTCGACCGAAACGGCGACACGGTTCCAGCCCGCGTTGTCTTCGTGGTCGAGCAGTTCCATGACCAGGGTCGCCAGCGCATAAACGCCGGGATCGCCGGAACAGACCAGGGCGACCTGCTTGCCTTCCGCCGCAAGGTCCAAGGCCTTGCGCGCGCGCGCGGCTTCCTCGGACAAATCCGACGAATGCAGGCGCTTGCCCTCCGCGGCAGGCCCAAGGATATCGAGATAAAGGCCGTAGCCGACAAGATCGGTCGCTTCCGCCACCGCGCGGGAGACGGCGGGCGTCCGCCATAGCGGCGTGCCTGGCCCGGTGCCAACGACGGTCAGGCGCCCGCGTGCTCGGCCGACGGATGCGGCATCGACGTTACCGGGCGACCGGGCGACGGCACAGGTCGCGCGTTTCGATTTGACCTTGGCCACGATCAACTCGGCATCCGACCCGGCGGCGGCCAGGGCCGCCCCCTCGGCGACGCCGTGACAGCCGACCTCGGCAAAGACAACGTCGGACGGATTGGCGAGACGGGGGGTCTCCGCCTCCAGGGACGCTGCGTCGAAAAACCGCACGGGCAGGCCCAGGCGTTCGCCCAGGCCGTTGACGGCGGCTTCGTCCATCTTGACGTCGATCGAGGCGATACAGGCGACGGCGCCCGCCGCCAGATTGTTGTCGGCCAGGACCTGCGCGACCAGATCGCGGACCTCCGACGGATCGGCGTCCCGCTCGCACCCGACGCCGATGGTCAGCACGGGCGGATGCAGGACGAGGTCGTCGGTCTCGCCCGGGTCGCGGTCGGTCACGAGAATCCCCGGCCCGGCGCCGGCGTCGATGGGCAGGTCCGCCGCATGCAGCCAGGATGCGTCCCCGGCCTCAACCTCCAGGCGCACCGGCTCGCCGGCCAGCAGCGCCGCCGCGACGGCGAGCGATTTTTTGCGGTTGGCGACGGTCCAGCCTTCGGGCGGGTCGTCCACGCCGATGCCATGGCGCAGATCGCCCGTGGTCGTCACGGCGGCGGCGATGCCCAGTTCGCGGGCGATCTCGCGGGCCATCACATTGGCCCCGGAGTGTCCGCCCAACAGCGGCACGACGGCGCTGGCGTCCTCGGCGACGGCGATGACCGGCGGCTCGGCCACCTTGTCGGCCAGATGCGGGGCCAGGGCCCGGATCAGAATACCCGAGGCGAAGACCCCGATGACCGGGTGCCCAGCCAGGAACAGGCGCGCCGCATGGGCCGTGGTCTCGTCGAAGAAATCGTCGGCCTGGGTCACGCGTCCGACCCGGCCATGGACCAGGGCACCGGGCAGGGCGGCCTGCAGGCGCCGGGCAAGATCGGCGCCCGGTTCCGTGACGGCCAGGATCACCGGCGGCTGCGTAGCTGGGGCGGTCATGCCTGTTCTCCGAAGGTTTCGACGTCTTCCGGCGAGCGCACCAGGATCATCGAGAAATAGGGCGCGGTGTCGGGGGCCTCGGCGAGCGGCAGAACGACTTGTTCGTCCATGGTCGCCCGTTCGACATACTGCGCGCGGTCGAGCCTTCCCAGCTTTTCAATGACGGCGCGGACCTTCGGCAGGTGACGGCCGACCTTCATGATCGCGGCGGCTTCGGAATTCAAAAGACGGGCCTCCAAATCGGCCTCGTCCAACGGGCCGGGAATGACGGTCAGCACCTGATTGCGGGACACCAGGGGTGCGCCCGCCACGGCGGCGCAAGCGGCCAGGGACGAGACGCCGGGCACGACCTGTGTCGGATGATCCCCGGCCAGGCGCAGGAACAGATACATGAACGAGCCGTAGAGGAAGGGATCGCCCTCGCACAAAATCGCAACGTCATTCCCAGCGGACAGGTGGGCCGCGATCTCTTTGGCGTAGTCGTCATAGACGTCGTTGGCCGGAAATTTACCCGGCACCATCGGCGTGACGATGGCGATCTCGGTCTTGCCCGCCGGGATATGCGGGGCCGCGATGGCGCGGGCCAGGCTTTCCATGCCTTCCGCCGCCGGATAGGCGACGACGGCGGCGGCGGCAATGACCTTGACCGCCTTCAGGGTCAGCAGGTCCGGGTCGCCCGGACCGACGCCGACGCCGTAGAGGGTCCCGCTCATGATCGCGTCGCCCCCGGCTTGGTCCAGGTCCATTGCAGGACCTCCATCAACGGGCGCATGGCCGTCATCTCGCCGACGGAGCCGGATCGCGCGACGGCGATACGCACGAGGTCGCCGCCATGTTCTTTTTGATGCCGCATCAGGATTTGCTGTGCCTCCAGGGTGACCGCATTGGCGACCAGGCGGCCACCGGGCTTGAGTGCGTCCAGGCCGGCCTCGATCACGCCCGGGCGGGACAGGCCGCCGCCGACGAAAACGGCGTCGGGGGCCGCTCCGGCTTCGGCCAGGCAATCCGGCGCGTCGCCCTTCAACAGGATTAACTGTGGGACGCCCAGGCTCGATGCATTGGCCTCGATATCTTCGTGCCGGTCGGGTGCGCGTTCGATGGCGACGGCGCGCGCGCCCGGCGCGGCCCGCAGCCATTCGATGGCGACGGCGCCCGACCCGGCGCCGATGTCCCAAAGAAGCTGTCCCGGCATCGGGGCGAGCCGCGCCAGGGTCGCGGCGCGGACCTCGCGTTTGGTGATCTTGCCGTCGTGGCGGAAGGCGTCTTCCGGCAGGCCCGGCGTTTCCGGCCAGACCTTGGCGTCGGGCTTGGCCCAAAGGTGCAGGGCGATGACGTTCAAATCCTTCACCCTATGGCCTTCCCATTCCTCGGCCATGGTGTCGTAACGGCCTTCGTCGGTCCCGCCCATGTGTTCGATCACGGTCATGGCGCTGTCGCCGAAGCCGCGTTCGGTCAGCAGGGCCGCCGCCTGGGCCGGGGTCTCGCCGTTGCGCGCCAGGATCAGCAGCTTCAGGCCCGGCAGCAGATGGCGGTTCAACACCTCGATGGGGAAGGCGTGGCAACTGACCGTGCGCACCATGCCGTCGTTGAGCGACCATCCCATGCGGGCGGCCAGCATGGCGAAGGCACCGGCGGTCGGCACGATCTCGGTCGCGTCGATGCCGAACCGTTCGACCAGCCGCTTGCCGATGCCGTAGTTCAGCGGGTCGCCCGTGGCCAGGACGCAGACGGCCTTGCCTTCCTGTTCCGCAACGGCGGCGATGCCGGCGTCCAGCCCTTGTGACCAGTTGAGACGCAGCCGACCGTCTTCCGGCACCATCGCGAGATGCCGTTCGCCGCCGACCAGAACCTCCGCCCGGTCGACCAGGGCGCGGGCCCGCTCGCCCAGCCCCGCCAGGCCGTCTTCGCCGATGCCGACGATGGAAAGCCATCTATCCATTGTTCTGCTCCGGATTGGGGCAAAGGGCGTTGACCGCGGCGGCGGCCAGGGCGCTGCCGCCACGTCGGCCCGTCAGGGTCGCGAAGGGAATATCCCCCGCATGATCGATCAACGCCTGTTTCGATTCCGCCGCGCCGATGAAGCCGACGGGAAAGCCCAGGATCGCGGCGGGCTTGTCGGCGCCATCGGCCAGCAATTCCAGCAGTCGGAAAAGGGCCGTCGGCGCGTTGCCGACGGCGACCACGGCGCCCTTGAGATGGGGTTTCCAATCGTCGACGGCGGCGGCGGAACGGGTCGTGCCCAATTCCCGCGCGCGGGCCGGGACGTCCGCTCCGTTCAGGGTGCAGATGATCTCATTTCCGGCGGGCAGGCGTTTGACGATGATGCCGCGCGCGACCATTTCCGCATCGACCAGGATGGGTGCCCCCGCCGCCAGGGCCGCCTGGCCCGTCGCGGCGGGATCGCCCAATACGACGAGGTCCGCCGCGATTTCCGGCATGCCGCAGGCATGGATCAGGCGGACGGCGAGGGCCCGCTCGGCGCCTTGAAAGCGCGCGAGGTCCGCCTCCGCTTCGATGGCGGCGAAGGAACGGCGATAGATTTCCGCCGGATCGCGGACGTAATCGAACATGCGGGCCCCCGGACGCTCAGGTCTCGGAGTCGTGGTCGTGATCGTGGCTATGGCCGTGCCCGTGGCCGTGGCTATGCCCATGGGAATGGCCGTGGGAATGACCATGCGAATGACCATGCGAATGGCCGTGATGGTGATGGCCGTGCTTGCCGTGATAGACGCCGTGGTCCTCGGCGCCGTGGCCGTCCGTGCCGACGCCGACCACATGGTGGTGGTGGCCGACCTGAGGCGCGCCGACCTCGTCTTCATACCCCATGATCTGCTCCCGGTATTTGCACAGCAGGCAGTTCATCTTGTTGTCGCCGACCAGCACTTCCTCGACCCGGTCCGCGAAGCAATCGATCAGGTCTTCTTGATCGTTGA
>NZRL01000192.1 GCA_002696205.1 Rhodospirillaceae bacterium
ACCAATGCGCAGCCAGCCGCGCCGCTGGCGGGCCTGCGGGTGGTCGAGGTCGGCCATTACACCACCGTGCCGCTCAGCACCCGCCACATGGGGGCCTTGGGCGCCGACGTCATCAAGGTCGAGCCGCCGGGCGGCGAGGCAACGCGCGGCTGGCTGCCGGTCCACGAAGGCCGCAGCTTCTATTTCGCCTACGTCAATTCGGACAAGCGCAGCCTGGTCCTCGATCTGGCGTCGGACGACGGGATGGAGGCCTTCCGCCGCCTGATCGAGACGGCGGACGTGCTGATCGAAAATCTGAAGCCGGGCGCCCTGGCGCGCCGGGGCTTTTCCGCCGAGGACATCGCCCGGATCAATCCGCGCCTGATCTATTGCGCAGTTTCGGGCTTCGGGCACGACTCGCTCTATGCCGGGCGGCCCGCCTATGACAGCGTCGTGCAGGCCATGTCCGGGATCATGGAGGTTGTCCGCGACGACGGCATTCCGATGAAGACGGGGATTTCGATCGTCGATCTGCTGGGTGCCGAAACGGCCCTGGTCGCCGTCTTGGCGGCGTTGGAATACCGCGACCGGACGGGCCGGGGGCAGTTTGTCGATCTGTCCATGCAGGATATCGCCGCCTGGATGACTCAGGTCGCCTGGAACGGTGCGACGGAACCGGCCGTGCCCTTGACCGTCGTCGCCTGCGCCGACGGCCATGTCCTGGCCGAGGCATCGCCCGAGGCCGTCGCCGAAGCGGCGGGGGCCGACGTGACGATAGACGGCGGCAAGGGCACATCCGCCCTGACGCGCGCTGATCTCTCGGCCCGCCTTATCGATGCCGGCCTCGCAGCCGTGCCGATCCTGCCGGTCCACGAGGTCATCGCCGCCAAGCATACGCAACGCCGGAAGCTCTGGTTCACCGTGCCTGACGCAGGCGTCGATTGGCCGCTGCTGGCGAGCGCCATGCAACTCACGCGCACGCCGCCCCGCGTCCGCCGTCCGATGCCCCAACTGGGCCAGGACGACGCGGAGATTTTGGCGGAACTCGGCATGATGCCACCGGCGGCGGACAGCGCCGACTGACCCCACAAATTTTCAATCCGGCCGGGAGGCCCTCATGACCTCGAAACTGTTTTCTTCGTTCCGTCTGCGCGGGCTCGACCTGGCCAACCGCATCGTCGTCTCGCCCATGGCGCAGTATTCGGCGGAGGACGGCAATGCCACGCCCTGGCATCTGATGCACTTGGGCAACCTCGCGATTTCCGGGGCGGGGCTGCTGATCCTGGAAGCGACCAGCGTCAATGCCCGGGCGCGGTTCAGCCCGGGTGATCTGGGCCTTTATTCGGACGAGAACGAGGAAGCGCTCGCCCCCATCGTCGACTTCTGCCGGCGCCACGGATCGGCCAAGCTGGGCATTCAGTTGCAGCACGCCGGGCGCAAGGGCTCGTCGGGCCTTGCCTGGCACGGGCAGAAGCCGCTGTCGCCCAAAGACGGCGGCTGGGTCCCCCAAAGCCCCGACGACATTCCCTATCCCGGAAAGCCGATGCCGGAACGGATGAGCGTCGCCGACATCAAATCGCTGATCGACGACTTCGTCGCGTCGGCGCGGCGGGCCGACCGCCTGGGCTTCGATCTGATCGAACTGCACGGGGCACACGGCTATCTGCTGCACAACTTCCTGTCGCCGCTCAGCAACCAGCGGGACGACGACTACGGCGGCAGCCTGGATAACCGCATGCGCTTCGTATTGGAGGTCTTTGACGCCGTGCGCGCCGCCTGGCCCGAGGAAAAGCCCCTGGGCATGCGCCTGTCGGCGACCGATTGGGCCGAGGGCGGCTGGACCCTGGAAGACACCGTGGCCCTGGCCGAACGGCTGAAGGCGCGGGGCTGCGATTACGTCACGGCATCCAGCGGCGGCACCGTGCCGGGCCAGGAAATCCCCATCGGTCCCGGCTATCAGGTGCCGTTGGCCGCCCGGGTCCGCCAGGAGACGGGCATTCCGACCATGGCCATCGGCCTGATCACCGAGGCACGGCAGGCGGAAGATATTCTTGAAGCCGGGCAGGCGGACCTGATCTGTTTGGCGCGGGCGATGCTGTTTAACCCGCGCTGGCCCTGGCACGCAGCCCTGGAACTGGGGGCGGAGCCTGCTTTCCCGCCGCAGTACGAACGCGCCCATCCGGCCATGCGCGGCGGCGATTTCCTGACCGCCCGGCAGTAAAAAAAGCGGTCAGGGCGCGGCGCGCAGGAGCGTCCCCCGGCCCGCGATGCCGGTCGCCGCGCGGCCCAGCAGTTCGGCATAGAGCGCGGCCTTCGTCCGGTCGTAGCGATAGCGGGGAATGGTCAGCCCGACCGAGCCGATGACCCGGTCCGGCCCGCCGCGCAACGGGGCCGCGATGCCGACTGAATCCGACAGCTTCTCGCTTTCCGAAACGGCGATGCCGTCGCGCGCCACCTTGGCGATGCGGGCATCGAATTCCTTGCGGCTCAGGACCTTGCCGGAAACGGGGGAGGGCGCTGCCTGTTCGAATACCGCGTCCTGCGCGGCCTTCGGCAGGAAGGCCAGGATCGCCAATCCGGTCGCCCCCCAGACCAGGGATGTCTGACCGAACAGAGGGATTTCGAAGCGGAGGGAATCCGGGCTGTCGCTTTTGGCGACGAAGGTCATTGCCCGGTCGGCGGGCAAGTAGATGCTAAGCACCGAGGATTCGCCGGTGCGCCGGGTCAGTTCGTCCAACGCCGGTTGCAGGGTCGCCGCGACGACCGGGTTCTGCGCCACCAGATTGGCGATGCGGAAATATTCCATGCCGATGCCGTAGCGCCGCCGCGCCGTGTCCTTTTCCACGAAACCGGCCTCCATCAGCATGTCCAGCATGCGATGCGAGGTGCTCATGGGCAGGGCGAGGGATTGCGAGACGTCCTTGACGCTCAGCGTGCCCGCGGTCTCGGCCAGCAGGCGCAGGACAGACAGGATGCGATGTGTGGTGCCGGAGGTCTCGCTCATGCGCCGGCTTCCGCTTCGGCGCCGACTTCGGCGGCGGCGATACCGGACAGGACCCGCCCGCAATCCATCACCGCCTTGGACATCCAGCCCAGGTTCTTTTTCTTCCAGCGGAACAGCGGCACGGTGACGACGACCGAGCCGACGATCCGCCCGTCGGGTCCGTAGACGGGCGCGCCGATACCGAACCCGGCGCCGGGCACCCGTTCGCCCAGGGACGTGGCGTAGCCGCGCGCGCGGATTTCCGCGATATCGCGGCGCAGGGTGTCCGGGTCGACGATGGTGTTTTCCGCCGTGACCTCCAGGGTTACCGTCTTGAACATGGTCTCGATATCGTCGTCGGGCAGGAAGGCCAGGATCGCCTTGCCGCTGGCCCCGGCATGGATGCCGTCGCGCCGGCCCACGTCGAAATTGTAGCCCAGTTGATGCGGCCCCCGTTCGACGGCGGCGATGGCCTTGGTGAAGGTGTCGGGCTCGTAAACGCTGTATGCACAAGTCTCCTGCAGGGTATGCGCCAGCTCGGCGATCACCGGGCGGACCCGGGCGGCCAGGGAATCCCCGCCCAACACGGATATGGCGAATCGGATGCAGTCGGTCCCGATGCCGTAAAGCCGCGTTTGCGGATCGAACGAAACCATGCGTTCCTCGGCCAGGAGGCGCAGCAGCCGATGCACGGTCGAGATGTTCAGGCCCGTGTCCTCGGCCAGGCGCTTGACGCCGATGGGCTCGCCGTAATCGGCGAGGCATTTCAGCAGCACGAGGGCTTTCTGGACGGGGCTGTCGGCCATGGCGTCGGGGCCTGCCTTTTCTGATGGGGCGTCCCCGCTTATACCCCCGGCGGCCCGGCGCACGGAAGGGCAAATATTCCGTTCAACAGAATAGTATTTTAAATTTTGTCATTGTCCTGTAGGCCAGGAAGGAACAGGCCCAAGAACGGATAGACGTGAACACGCGGCCGGGAAGGAGACAAATCATGCCCCATGAAACGATCACGGTCACGGCCGACGGCCCGGCCTGCATCATCCATCTGAACCGTCCAGACCGGCGCAATGCCGTCAGCCTGCAAATGATGGCGGAACTGGTCGAGGCGGCGCGGACGGCGGAATCGGACCCGGCGATCCGCAGCGTCATCATCACCGGCGGCGACACATTCTTCTCGTCGGGGGCCGACCTGACCGAGGCCGTCGAGGTCACCGGGGTTGAGGGCTGCCGCGATTATTTCCGCAACTGGCACGCCCTGACCCGGACACTGGAAGACCTGGGCAAGCCGGTGATCGCCGCGATCGAGGGGTATTGCTTCACGGGCGGCCTGGAACTGGCGCTCGCCTGCGACCTGCGGGTCGCCGGGGAGGGCGCCAGCTTCGCCATCACCAGCTCGCGGATCGGCACGGTCGCCGGGGCCGGCGGGACACAGCGCCTGCCGCGCGTCGTCGGCGCGGCCAATGCGATGGACATGCTGCTCTCGGCGGAGCCCATCGACACGGCGGAGGCCCACCGCATCGGCCTGATCAACCGCCGGACGGCGAAGGGCGGGGCGCTCGATGAAGCGCTCGGCATGGCGGCGGTTCATGCGGAACGCGCACCCCTCAGCCTGGGTCTGGTGAAGAAGGCCGTCTATCGCGGCATGCAGGTGGATTTGGACACGGGCCTCGATCTGGAACTGGCCATCGTCACCACGGCCTACGGCACCGCCGACAAGCAGGAAGGCATCACGGCCTTTCTGGAAAAGCGGGCGCCGAAGTTCACCGGGCGCTGATCCGGGGCGGCGCGGCTCCCGCCGCTGCCGCCGTCCACCGCTGCCGCCGTCCACCGCTGCCGCCGTCCACCGCTGCCACCAACTGCTGCCGACCACCGCTGCCGCCAACCGCCAGCCGGCCTATTCGCTGCCCGAGGCGTTTTTAGACGCCGCCGATCCCGCTCAATGGAACAGGCCGCCACCGCGCGAGTTCGCGGTTGACAAGGCTTTGCGCCCCGGCGACCATATATAAAAATAAATTCCATTAAATGGAATAACAACTACGCCCGATGAACACCGGGCCAATCAACCAAGACCACAGGAAACATCACGATGGACTTCAACCTGACCAGTGAACAGCGCATGGCCGTTGAGTCCGCGCGGAAGATGGCGGCACGCGACATTCAGCCGGTGCTGGACGCCCACGATCCGGACACGCCCTTGCCCAAGGAAGCCATGAAGGGCCTGCTGCAGGTCTGCGCCGGGCAGGGCCTGACCTCGGCCCGGGTGCCGGAAAGTGCGGGCGGGGCGGGCATCCCGACGCTGCTGTTCGGGTTGATGTTCGAGCAAATTCCGCCCGTGGTCGCCTTTGCCATCGTCGGCCAGGAAGCGACGGCGGCGCGCATCGCCCTTGAAAGCACGCCGGAGCAGCGCGAACGCCTGCTGCCGGACCTGATCTCGGCCAAAAGGATCGCCTGCACCGGGTCGACCGAACCGGACGTCGGGTCGGACGCGCGCGGCATCAAGACCCGCGTGACCGAGGACGGCGACGATCTGGTCGTCAACGGCGATAAGATGTGGATCACCAACGCCAGCATCTGCGACGTCATCAACATCACCGGCACGCTGGGCCAGGACGATCAGGGGCGGAACCAGATCGTCCGCGTCGTCGTCGACCGGGACCAATCACCGTTTACCTCGTCGAAGACGCCCTGCCTGGGCTTCTGCCAGGGTCATCTGGGCGAGGTTCATTTCGACGACTGCCGCGTACCCAAGGAAAACCGCCTGGGCAGCGTCGGCGATGCGGCCCGCGTGCTGACCCTGACCTGGCTGGCCAACCGGCCGTTGTTCGGCCTGATGGCCGTCAACATGGCGCAGTGCGCGTTGGACGCGGCGCTGACCTACGCCGGCGACCGCAAGCAGTTCGGCAAGGCCATCGGCAATTATCAGCTGGTCCAGGAACTCCTGGCCGATATCGAAACATCCATCGAGACCAGCCGCCTGATCTGCTACCGCGCCTTGGCCGCCATCGACGCGGGCGAGCGGGCCAACGGCCTCTCGGCCCAGGCCAAGCGTTATGCGCTGGCCGCCTGTCAGCGGGCGATTTCCATGGCCATGGAGGTCCACGGTTCCATGGGCATCAGCCGCGAACTGGGGCTGGAGCAGCTGTTCCGCGACGTGCGCATGCTGCCGATCCCCGACGGCACCAACCAGATTCTGACCCTGATCCAGGGCCGTGAACTGACCGGCGTGTCGGCCTTCCGCCACTAGGCCGCGACCGCCTCTCCAACCGAACAGACGAAAAGACAAGCAAGGACCCCACCATGGCTGACTATCAGGACATCCTTTACGACGAGACCGACGGCGTTGCGACCATCACCTTCAACCGGCCGGAAAAGCTCAACGCCTTCCGCCTGGGCACCTATGACGAGGTCATCGACGCGCTGCTGACCGCCGGCTGGAACCGTGACATCGGCGTGGTCGTGCTGCAGGGGGCCGGGGGCAAGGCCTTTGGCGTCGGCGGCGATTCCGGCGACAAGAAGGACCTGCGCCAGGGCCGCGGCACCATCGGTGTGCCGGTCGAAGGCATCCACGCCGCGATCCGCGACATCCCCAAGCCGGTGATCGCCAAGGTCCAGGGCTACGCCATCGGCGGCGGCAACGTCATCGCCACGCTCTGCGATCTGACCATCGCCGGGGAAAGCGCGGTGTTCGGCCAGGTCGGGCCCAAGGTCGGCTCCGTCGATCCGGGCTTCGGCACGGCCTATCTCTCGCGCATCGTGGGCGAAAAGAAGGCGCGGGAAATCTGGTATCTCTGCCGCCGTTATTCGGCGCAGGAAGCCTTACAGATGGGCCTGGTCAACACGGTCGTGCCCGACGACGAATTGGACGCCGAGGTCGCCAAGTGGTGCGATGAAATCCTCGAGCGCAGCCCGACGGCCATCGCCATCGCCAAGCATACCTTCAACGCCGATACGGAAAGCATTCGCGGCATCTCGCGCCTCGGTTTCCAGGCGGTGGACCTCTACTACGACACCGAGGAAGCCAAGGAAGGCGGCCAGGCCTTCCGCGACAAACGCCCGCCCAACTTCCGGGGCAAGGCATGACCGGCGGCGCGGATACGGTCCCCCGGCTGCGCCGCTCGTTGCTGGCGACGCCGGGCAACGTCGAGGCCAAGGTCCTGAAATCGGCGGGCCTGCCCGTCGACGTGCTGATGCTGGATCTGGAAGACGGTGTGCCGGGCACCAACGAGGCCAAGGCCCAGGCGCGGGACGTCCTGGGCCGCTGCATCCGCGGCCACGATTTCGCGACGCGGGAGATCGCCATCCGGATCAACGGGCCGCGCACGCCCTGGTTCCAGGACGACCTCGCCTTCGTCACGACGCTGGATATTCCGACCGTCGTCGTGCCCATGGTCGAGGATGCGGAGGACATGGTCCGCGTCGAACGCGAACTCGACGATTTGAAGGCACCGGAACGCCTGGCACTGATCCTGCTGATCGAGACCCCGGCGGCGGTCCTCAACCTGCCGGACATGGTCAAGGCCAGCCCGCGCACCAACGGCCTGATCGCCGGTGGGCTCGACTACGCCATGTGCATGCACAGCCTGTCGATCCTGCCGTTCCAGACGGACGCCGGCGGCCATCGCCACGACGAAGACCTTTTATATATGCGCCAACGCATCCTGGCCGTCGCGCGGGCGCACGGCCTGTCGGCGCTGGACGCCATGCGGCCCGGCGAAATCTCCGACCTGGCGGCGATCCGCGCCGATGCGGCCTATGCCCGCTGGCTCGGCTTCGACGGGATCGACTTCTACCATCCGGCCTTCATCGACCTGGCGAACGAGGTCTTCACCCCCTCGGCCGAGGAACTGGCCTGGGCCGACAAGGTGCTGGCCCCCAATTCGGGCGGCGAGGCGGGCGCCACGGCGTCGCGCAAGGTCGACGGCCGCGTCGTCCTGCCGCAGCACATCGAAATCGCCAAACGCCTGCGCGCCCTTGCGGCGGCAATCGGCGAAGGCGCTTAATCCAACGCGAATCCGCGTTCGGCCAATTGGGCGTCGGTCACGGGAATTTCGATTCCGTCGCATTCCAGATCGCGGAGACGCGACAGGGCGGCGGCGACCAGGGTGGCGGCGGCCGGGGTCGGCGAGCGGCCGGATCGGGTGATCAGCGAGACCGTTCGATAGACGGGCGGGGCGAGCCGGATACGACGGATGCCCTCCGTCGCCATTTCCTGGGCGATCAGGCCCGGCACCGCGGCGATACCCAGGCCCTCGCGGACCATGCGGGTCAGGCCCCAGACGGAAGAGACCTCATAGGCCAGCTGCGCGGCGGCGGCCTGGCCGGCTTCGTGGCCCATCAGGATGCCGCGCAGGCCGCTTTCCCCGGACATGCCGATCGTCGGGTGATTGCGGAAAACGTCCCAGGACAGGGGGCCGTCTTCCCTGGCCAGTCGATGCGACGGGGGGCAGACCAGATCGAAGACGTCGCGCATCACCGGCACGGCGTCGAAATCGGCATCGGGCAGGGCGACCGTGGTGAAGGCCATGTCCATATCACCGCGCCGGACGTGTTCGATGGCTTCGGCGGTCAGGACCTCGATGATCCGCACGCGGATGCCGGGGAACCGTTCCGACATTTCCTTCAGCGCCGGGACCAGGACCGAGGTGATCATGGTCGCCGTCGCGCCGACGACGACCAGGCCCTGCTGCCGATCCACATGGGCGCGCAGGTCGTCCATGCCGCGCTCCAAATCCTCGGTGAAGCGGCGGGCGAGGGTGGCGAACTGGCGCCCGTAAGCCGTCGGCTCGACCTGGCGGGTGGTGCGGTCGAACAGACGCAGGCCGACCTCGGTCTCCAGATTCTTGACCGCCGTGGTCAACGCCGATTGCGTGATGTTCAGCATGGCGGCGGCCTTGGTGAAGCTGCCGTGTTCGGTGACGGCGAGAAAGGCGCGAAGCTGACGCAGGGTGATATTCGGGTTCATAGATTAAATTTATAAATCAATTGAAAAAATAAAATAGACGAATAATTTATCCGGCGGGATGCTACGGCCAACCAATTTGCATGGGAGTGGAACATGAGCAATCTGGCCTATAACGGCGAATTCGACGCGGAACCGGTGCTGTCGCCCGGCAAGATCGGCGGCCCCGGCGCCTGGCGCGGCAGCAAGCTGCAGAAGTCCGACGCCTGGATCGAGCATCTGAACGAAACCGAAATCGCCGAAATCGACGCGGCCATCCGCGCCCATGTGGAACAGGATCTCAGCATGGCCGATATCCGGCCCGAGACCTTTGTCCTGCCGACCCTGGGCCCGCGCCTCAAGAAAATCCTGAACGACGTTGTCGAAGGCCGCGGCTTCGTGCTG
>NZRL01000193.1 GCA_002696205.1 Rhodospirillaceae bacterium
CCGATGCAGGCACCGCCGCCGCCGAAGGGCCCGGCGCCGCCCCGGGGCCGAGCCGCGAACAGATCGAAGCCGCCCGCGACATGTCGCCCGAGGAACGGGAAGAAATGATCCGCGGCATGGTGCAGCGCCTTGCCGACCGCATGGCCGAAAACCCGGACGACCTGGCGGGTTGGCAGCGCTTGGAGCGCGCCTACCGCATGATGGGTGAGACGGAGAAAGCCGACGACGCCCTGGCCCAGATCAAGCGCCTGTCCGCGCAGCAATCCGAAGCCCCCGCCGCCCAGCCGGGCCCGACCCAGGAACAGATGCGCGCCGCCCAGGAGATGTCGCCCGAGGACCGGGCCGAGATGATCCGGGGCATGGTTCAGCGTCTGGCCGACCGGCTTGCGGAAAACCCCGACGATCTGGCGGGCTGGCAGCGGCTGGAGCGCGCCTACCGCGTTTTGGGCGATACGGAAAAAGCCGACGAGGCCGCTGGCCAAGTCAAACGCCTGACGCCCTAGGTTTCGGGCATCTGCCCTCTTGGCGGCGGCGGCGCTTCCGCCTATAACCCCCGGCAAATCGATGACAAGAAACCGATCCAAGGGGGATCAATCCATCATGCGTCAATTCAAGACCATCGACGACCTGGACCTGGCCGGTAAGACCGTGCTGGTCCGTTGCGACCTCAACGTTCCCATGAAGGACGGCGCCGTTTCCGATGCGACGCGCCTGGAACGTTCGGCTCTGACCCTGAACGACCTGGCCGCCGCCGGGGCGCGGGTCTGCGTGTTGTCCCACTTCGGCCGGCCCAAGGGCCAGCGCGTGCCGGAGATGAGCCTGAAGCCGGTCGCCGAAGCCTTCGCCGAGGTCCTCGGCCGCCCGGTCGCTTTCGCGGCGGATTGCGTCGGCCCCGAAGCCGAGGCCGTGGTCGGCGGCCTGAAGGACGGCGATGTCTGCGTTTTGGAGAATCTGCGTTTCCACGCCGAGGAAGAAAAGAACGACGCCGATTTCGCCGCCAAGCTGGCGGCGCTCGGCGATATCTACGTCAACGACGCCTTTTCCGTTTCGCACCGGGCCCATGCCTCGACCGAGGCCATCGCCCGCATCCTGCCCGCCGCCGCCGGGCGCTTGATGCAGGCCGAACTGGACGCCCTGGCCCAGGCCCTGGAGGCCCCCGAACACCCGGTCGCCGCCGTCGTCGGCGGCGCCAAGGTCTCGACCAAGATGGAAGTGCTGGGCAACCTGGTCGCCAAGGTCGACCTGCTGATCATCGGCGGCGGCATGGCCAATACCTTCCTGCACGCCCAGGGGATCAACGTCGGCAAATCATTATGCGAGCACGACATGGCCGATGCGGCCAAGGATATCCTGGCCCGCGCCGAGGCGGCGGGCTGCGAGGTCGCCCTGCCCGTCGATGCGGTGATCGCGCGTGAATTCAAGGAAGGGGCGCCGTCCGATGTGGTCGACGCGCGCGCCGTGCCCGACGACGCCATGATCCTGGATGCCGGGCCGGTCACCGTGAAGCATCTGGCCGAGCGCCTGAAGGATTGCCGGACTCTGGTCTGGAACGGCCCGCTGGGTGCCTTCGAGATCAAGCCCTTCGATGACGCGACCAACGAGCTCGCCCTCGCCGCCGCCGCCCTGACCCAGGCCGGAACCTTGACCTCCGTCGCCGGGGGCGGCGATACGGTCGCGGCCCTGGTCAACGCCGGGGTACATACGGAATTTTCCTATGTCTCCGCCGCCGGCGGGGCGTTCCTGGAATGGCTGGAAGGCAAAGACCTACCCGGCGTCGCGATCCTGCGGGCGGCCTGACGCCCGGCGGCCGGCCTCGGCCGAGCCGTCGGCGATCGCCTTGGGCGCATCGCGGTGGGACAGGGTGTCCAGCAACGCTTTCAGATATTCGGATTGGGCGGCCAGCTGGTCGGTCGCCAGGCGGGCCTCGTCCGAGGCCGAGGCGGCCAGCCGCTGCGCCGTATCCGTGACCTGATCGATTTCATGGGCGCAGGCACCCAGCGCCCGTTCGGCGCGCTCCACCGCATCGCGGATGGCGGCAAGGCGGGCGCGCGATTCCGGATCCTTGAGGCTGGCCTGACGCATGGCGCCGCCGTTCAGCGCCACGGTCTTGCCGTCGGCGTCCTGGCCCTGGCCGGGTTGGCCGGGGCTGCCGAACAGGAACTGATTGAATTCTTCGCGCACGGCGCCGACATGTCCGCCCAGACCGTCCAACTGATCGCGCGCGGCGCCGATGTTGCGGATCAGGGTGTCGGTCAATTCCACATCGACGATGGCCGAGGACGCCTGACGGCTGACCTGGGACAGATGGTCCGAAACCCGCGCCAGGGCGGCATCGCCGCCGGCGCCCGGCACGCCCGGATGTGAATGGGCCTGCGCCTGGGCCAACGCCTGGGCCTTGGCCAGGGCCGGGACCGGCGGCTGGCCGTTCTGATCTTCTTCCAATTCGGCGAGAATGTTTTCCATCTCGTCCATTTCGCGCCGGTAATCGGCCAGCGTGCGGCGCAGGACCTCGGCCTCGTCGACGGCTTCCTGGGCGCGTTCGGCCTCGGCGGTCATGGTCTCGACCGCCTGCTGTGTCTTGGCCCGGGCATGTTCCAGGTCCTGGCGCAGATGTTCGGAATCGGCCAATGCCCCCATCCAATCGTCGAAGGCACGGGCCAGGTGACCGATGGCGTCGCGATTGCCGCGCCCGGGGATCATCACCGTGCGGTCGCCGCGGGCCAGCCGGTCGGCGGCATCGGCCAAAGCCTGTACGGGCCGGGTCAGGGACCGCATAACGATCAGGCCCAACGTCATGACCCAGAGAATGATCGCCGCCCCGCCGCCGACCAGAGAAGCGGCGGCGAACTTGCGGGCGTCTTCCAGGTTCTGCCAGCGTTCGGCCATCAGTTCCCCGGCGACCGAGGTCAAGGTCCCGAGAGACGGCGTTACATAGGCCTGGATATCGTCGAAGCGCTGGGCGTCGTCGTTCAATTGCACCCGCGCGGTGATCAGGCCCTTGAGCGCCTCCCGGTGGCGGATCAACAGATCGGTCATGGCGGCGCGCTCGGTGCGCGGGCGCTTGGCCTCGACGATCGTTTGAGCAAGCTGTTTATAGGCGTTCTGCAGGTCGACCAGATGGAGCGGGTCGCCGGTCAGCACCATTTCGCTGCCCAGTTGATTGATCTTGGCCATCAGGTCCGTCGCCGCGCGCCCGCCCAGGGTGGCAAGGCGCGGCGCCAGCGCCTGGTCGGCGTCGCGCAAGGCCGTCCCAGCCGCCGCCGGATTGCCCGGCAGCGTGGCGTCCAATTGCCCCAGGTGCTGATCGTACTGCACCAGGCCGTCCTTCAAGGTCGCGATGGGCCGTTCCAGATCGCCCGCGTCGGCATGGGAGGTCAGCGCGTCGAGCGCCCGCGACTGCCCGTCGATCAGGCCGCGGATCTCTTTCGCGTCCTCGGAATCCCGGGTCAGGATGTATCGTTTCTCATGGCTTTGCAGGGCCGCCTGACCGCGCGCGACTTCGGTGACCGTGGCACTCAGGTCCTGGGCCCGCTGCAGGCCCAGATGCGCCACCGTGACCCGGTCGTTCACATGCACGATCAGCCCCGCATAGACCATGATCGCCAGCAGGCCGACGGTCACGAACAGTCCGGTGCGGGTGGATAGCTTGAGGCCGCCGAGGAAGGTGCGGCTGGCGTAGGTCGGACGCCGGAGAGCCAGATAGGTATGGTCGTAGTCGCGGTCTGCCACGGTGGTTAATGCCTCAACTCGATGAACGACGGGAAGACGGCTTGTCGATAAGCCTAGTAGATTAAGCAGATTAAGACCAAAAAGCGAAGATACCCTTAAGGCATAGGTCCCGATTTCCGCCGATTTTAAGACCTTCATCGAATTGCAATTCCCGGTTGGTATGCCATCATAGGAAATCGATTCGGGATGGAGGGGATCAACCGAAGATGGTTGAACAAGTTGGCGCGCTCGGCGCCGTCGCCAATCTGTTGGGGCTCAAACGCAGCCTGAAACAGGACCAATTGGCCGCCGATCTGGTCCAGGACGCGCAGAAAAACCTTCAGGAATACAATACCGGGAACCTCGCGCCCGGCGAGATGCCCGAAATCGATCCCGACGCCCCCGTCCGCCGGGGCCAGATCGTCGACATCATCGCCTGACCGCACCCCTCCCCGACCATCGGCAACCGACCTTTGCCGCCGATACCGGCAATCGGATACAGTCATCGCCATGAGCGACCAAACCGACAAGCCAGGAAGCGACACGGCGGAGAAACCGGGACCACGCCTTTGGGCCGTGCCGGACGGCGACGACCGCAAACGCCTGACCTGTCCCGATTGCGGCTTCATCCATTACGACAACCCCAAGGTCATCGCCGGTGTGGTCGCCACCTGGGAGGGCCGCTACATCCTGTGTCGCCGCGCCATCGAACCGCGCAAGGGGTTCTGGACCGTCCCGGCGGGTTTTCTGGAACTGGGCGAAACCACGGCCGAAGGCGCCAAACGCGAAGCCTGGGAGGAAGCCCGCGTCGATATCGAGATCACGGGTTTGATCGGCATTTACGAGATTCCCCGGATTTCCCAGATGTATGTCCTGCACGCCGGAAAGATGACCCGCGAGGACCACGCCCCCGGGCCGGAAAGCGCCGAGACCATGCTGGCGACCTGGGACGAAATCCCTTGGGACGAACTGGCCTTTCCGTCGATCCGCTGGGCCCTGGAACGCTTCCGCGACGGCCTGCCGCCCGACATCACCCAAGCGCCCCCGCGTCCGGCGAGATAATCGCCGCCGCGCCCTGGGCGATAACGCGCTCAACCCGGCAAAAATTACCGGGTCTTGAGACTCCGTTAACTTTTGCCCGACTAAGCTCGGGCCATGGAAAGCATCAACAATTCCCCCGCCGGTTCGGCCGGTGTTCCCGCGAAAACCGCGGCCCGGACATCTGTCAGTTACGAGTCGGAATCGGTGCGCGAGGTCAAAGCCCGTGCTAACCATATCCGTCAGGGGGAAACGGCGATCGAACGGCGCGGCATGCGCCGCCTGAACGACGCCATGAGTTCCGGCCAAGACCTGCGCCGCGACGTGCCGCGCGGATTTTACCTGAACATCACGGTCTAGGTCCCGCGCCCGACCGCCCCATCCCCCTCCTCACACCACAGTGACCGCAAAACCGCCGCGCCGGGCTTGATCCCGGGCGACGGCGCCCCTAGCTTTTCCGAGCCTGTTCGAGACAACTTCTCTCCCCCAACCAGCCCGAGGGCCCGGCCTGTGTCGAAAAAGTCCACTCTTGCACTGTTGCTGCTCTCGGCGGTCGTATGCTTCTTGCCGGGCGCCGTTCGCGCGGCGGACCTGACGGTCACGGTCGCGGGCCTGGAATCGGACGACGGCAACGTCCATATCGCGCTTTATTCCGATCCCGCGGGTTTCCCGAAAAGCGACGGCATGCTGTCGGAAGTCCGCGCGAAACCGAAAGACCGGCAGGCGACCTGGGTGTTCAAGAACCTCGCCGCCGGAACCTTCGCGATCGCGGTGTTTCACGACGCCAACGGCAACGGGTCGTTCGATCAGGGAGCGTTCAAGATTCCGTTGGAAGACTACGGATTTTCCATGGGTGCCCGTGCGTTTTTCAGCGCCCCCGACTTCGACGAAGCGGCCTTCCCCCTGCCGGAGGAAGGCCGAACCATCGTGATCGATCTCGGCAATTAGGCTGCCGGGGCAGCCGCATCCAAGACGCCCTCAAGCGTCGTTACTTTCAGGGCTTATCGCCGCTACCGCCCAGTTCATCGGAATAGATCCGCACCAGTTCCAGCGGAAAAGCCGGCAGACCGGCCGTTCCCGTCGGCGCCCCTTGGTTCACGGCCTGGACCAACTGCGGATCGTTCCGCAGTTGCCGGAAGGTCCGTTCCATGACGGCGGCGGGTGCGCGGGACGTGATCCCCGCGATATCCAGGCCGTCGACGGCGGCGATCATGTCCTGCTTCGCCATCTTCGTACCCGTCGGGGCGCAGTAATACCCGAACAACTGATTATCGTAGGCACCCTTCGGGTCATGGGCGTCCCGATTGAATTCGGTATGGAAGCCGACGCAATTCTGACCCGTCGCGGCCAGACCGAAAGGCTGCAGGTAGTAGGGCAGCTTGCCGTTGTAGGGGAAGGCATCGCCGGTGAAGGTCACGCGCTTGGCGAGCGGCATATTCCACATTTCGACCGTCTGCTTGGTGATCTTGGCAAAATCCAGAACATGCCGGTCGCCCCCGGCGGCGCCGGCGCCGTAGAACGACGCGACGGCGGAGACAACTTCCGCCTGAGCCCCGTCCTTGCCTCGGAACAGGGCGTATTCCTCTTGCTGGTCGTTATCTTGATATTGGGCCCGAAGGGCGCTTTGTTCGTCCAGACCCGGGGCCTTGAACAACACACGTTCGCTGCCCGCCGGTACGGGGGCGATGGCGGGACGGACGTTGAGCGCACCGTTTCCGGCGCAGGCGGTCATCACCACGGCCACGGCGGTCAAGGCAGCGGCCTTCATCATCTTCTTCGATGAGGAAATCATTTCAGTCTCTCCGACTTCAACTAAGGGTTTGCCGGAAACCGCCCCTTTCCGGACATGTGTTCATTTCTGCATCCTAAGCTGTGCCCAAATCATGGCGAAATCAAGGACCGGCGCGCCCATCGGGCGCGGCAACCGCTTCGTTTAAGCGGCTGCTTAGAACCCCCGGCCTTTTTCGGCCAGAAACGCCGCCTCGTCCTCGGTCGTGGGGCGGCCCATAAGGTCGTTGCGATGCGGGAACCGGCCGAAATCGCGAACGATCGCGTGATGGGCCAGCGCCGATTTGACGCATCCTTCGTGCGGAATGGTCGCGAACAACAAAACGGAGCGTTCCTGCGCCTCCAGATCTTCGGCATGCATGAACGGCATATAAAGAAACATCCGCTGTGCCCAATCGAGCTCACGGTCGTGCCGGGCCATCAGCGCCTTTCGGGCATGCGTCAGCGCCAGTTCGTCCGTGGCATAGGCGTCGGGGCTGTCACGGAACAAATTGCGCGGCACCTGATCCAAAAGGATAACCACGGCAAGAACGCCCAGCGGCTTGCGCACCAGACTGTCGTAATGACCGCCCGCCGCCCAATGATAGTGGTCTTCGAACCTGGCCTTGATCTCCGCATCGAAGGAATCGGACGTCTCGAACCAGACCTCGCGGAACACCGGTTCGCCCGCGTCGTCGTATTCGAACCAGAAATCCAAAACCTCGTCGACCACCGCCGCGCGCGACATATGCAATCCTCCGTTCGCTTAATCGGCCCCATACCATAACAGGCGGCCGGGCATCCATGGCGAACACTTGTTTCATCCCCCGTGCCGGGCTAGCGTACATGCCTTGCCGCACGAGCGGCGGGGTTTTCCGAAACGCCCCGGCGAAAAGGGTCCAAAGGGCATGGCAACACCGGTTCAACGCACCGATTTCCGCCCGCTTCACGGCGTGGCGAAGGTCTTGAGCCCGCGCCGGGGGACCGCCCTGGCATTCGTGTTCACGGCATCGCTGGGTCTGGGGGCCTGCGAGCCCAAGGTTCAGGTCGCCGCCCCGGAAAAGCCCATCGTCATCAATCTGAACGTGAAGATCGAACACGAAGTCCGGGTCAAGCTGGAAAAAGACGTGGACGAGCTTCTCCAGAAAAACAGCGATTTGTTCTGATGCAGCGGATGATTAAATCAATTGCCCTTTCCGCCGTGATGGTGCTCGGCCTCGTCGCGGGTGCCTGGGCCATGGATCTGGATACGGCGAAAGGCCAAGGCCTCGTTGGCGAACGACCCGACGGGTACCTGGGTGCCGTCGCCGCCGGACGCGCGGACGTGCAGGCCCTGGTCAAGGACATCAACACCCAGCGCCGCACCAAATACCAGGCCATCGCCCAAAGACGCGGAACGACCCTGGGCGCCGTCGAACAGTTCGTCGGCCAGAAACTGATCACCCGCGCAGGCCCCGGCGAATACGTGATGACGCCCGGCGGCCAATGGGTCCGTAAATAGCCGCTCGCCGAAGAAACCGACAATGACACCCCCCGACACCGACGACATGACCGCCGTCCTTGCCTGGCTCGACCAGTTCCAGGACCTGCATCCGAACGGCGCCGAACTGGCCGACCCGGCCGCCGCCGCCCGCGCCGCCGCCAAGGCCGGACGCGAAGCATCCCGCGACCTGCCGTTCGACGGCGACCCCACGGGGTTCACCGCGACGCTGGAATCCCTTGCCCGAAAGGACGGCGGATCGTGACCGGCGACCCCGCCTTCATGACCCTGGCCGAGGCCACCGCCGCGATTTCAACGGGCGCCGTGTCCTCCGTCGAACTGACCAAGGCCTGCCTGGACCGCCTCAAGTCCCATGGCCCGATGCTGCATGCCGTCGCGGGGCTGGACGAAGCAGACGCCCTGGCCCAGGCCGAGGCCGCCGACAAAGCCAAGGCGGCGGGCGCGCCCCTGGGCCCGCTGCACGGCGTGCCGTTGGCCCATAAGGACATGTACTACCGCGCCGGGCGGCCGTCGGCTTGCGGCTCGATCATCCGCAAGGACTTCGTCCCGGACCATACCTCGACGGCGCTGGCCGGGCTGGACGCCGCGGGGGCGCTGGATATCGCGCGCCTGAACATGGTCGAATTCGCGTTAGGCGTGACGGGCCATAACGACGTCGTCGGCACGCCGAAAAACCCCTGGAACACGGCCCATATGACCGGCGGATCGTCCTCGGGCTCCGGCGCCGCCGTCGCCGCGCGGCTCTGCTACGGCGCCTTGGGGTCGGACACCGGCGGCTCGATCCGCCTGCCCGCCGCCTGCTGCGGCCTGGTCGGGATGAAGCCGACCTACGGTCGGGTCAGCCGCTATGGCGCGATGCCGCTGTCGCATTCGCTGGACACCGTCGGCCCGCTGACCCGCACCGTCCGCGACAACGCGATGATGATGCAGGCCATCGCCGGGCCGGACGCCAACGACCCGGTGACGGCATCAGCGGCGCCCGGCGATTATCCGACGGAATTGGGCAAGGACGTGGCGGGCCTCAAGGTTGGCCTGCCGGAGACGTTCTTTTACGACAATGTGGCCCCCGAGGTCCGAGCCCTGGTCGAAGCAAGCCTGAAGGTCTACGAGGACCAGGGCTGCGAGATCGTCCCGGTGAAGATCCCGGACGCCGTCGGCATCATGAACCGCCTGACCAACCTGATCACGGCGACCGAGGGGGCGGCCAACCACGGCCGCTGGCTCACCGAACGGCCGGGCGACTACGGCCCGCAGACCCGGGCCCGCATGTCGATCGGTCTGTTCACGCCGGCGAACGTCTATCTGCGCGTGCTGACCCTTCGCAAGCAGCTGGTCCGGGAATTCTGCGACGCCGTCTTCGGCAAGGTCGATGTGCTGCACACGCCGATGATGGTGATGCCCGTGCCGACCCTGAAGGACAGCAACATGGCGGCGCAGCCGGGATTTGCCGATTATCTGTTGAAGATCGGCCAGAACAGCCGCCCGGTGAATTTCCTGGGCTTGCCGGGCCTGAACATACCCTGCGGCTTCACGCCGGATGGTCTTCCCTGTTCGTTCCAGTTGGTCGGGCGGCCCTATAGCGAAGGTCTGCTCTACCGCCTGGGCGACGCCTATCAGCAGGCGACGGACTGGCACGAGAAAGCGCCGGATCTGTCGTGAAACCGGGATGCCGGGCACCCGCCCTGGAAACGAGCGACAATCCCGCTCTATTTTGAATTTCCCCTAGGCATTCGACTGTCTGCCGAATTTCCGTCCCATTGCAACGAACGCCTTGAGAGCTGCCGACGAATTACGACGGCTCGGATAATAAAGGCAAAGGTCGCCGAGCGGCGGCGTCCAATCCTCAAGCACACGGACGAGCCGACTGGCAGATATATCGTCGCGGACATCCTGCTCCAAGAACAGGCCGACGCCCACGCCTTCCAAAACCGCCGCGCGGGCGAGACTGGCTTCGTCCAAGGTGATCGGACCCGCCACATCGATCAAGGCCGTTTCTCCGCGTTTCTCGAAGTACCATCTGAACACCGCTCCATTCGACAGACGCGTGCGAATGCATTGATGGCCGGCGAGATCCGCCGGCGTGCCCGGCTTTCCGTGCTGCTTGAAATAGCTGGGGGAGGCGACCACGGCGTAGCGCTGCCGTCGTCCGAGCGGAACCGCGATCATGTCGGCCGGCACCAGGTCCGATCGGCGCAAACCTAGATCAAAGCCGTCGGCGACGATATCGACTAACCGGCCTTCGACCACCAGATCCACGTGCACCCCGGGGTGGCGGCGTAGAAACTCCAATACCAGCGGCGAGATGATTTCCCGGGCGCCGGCTGCGAATGCATTGATCCGTAGTACCCCCGATGGCGTCGCTTGTTGCGAACGGACGCCGTCCATTGCGCCGTGAATGTCTTGTAAAGCCGGCGCCACCCGATCAAGGAAGGTGCGGCCCGCGTCGGTCAGGGACACGCTGCGCGTCGTCCGATTGAACAAACGCACGCCGAGCGCCGCTTCCAACTTCGCCACGGCATTGCTCAGCGCCGTTGTCGACATGCCGAGCGCCAAGGCCGCACCTCGAAACGAGCCTTCGCGGGAAATGGCGACGACGGCGTCCAAATCGCTGAGACCAGGCCTATACATCAGCCTTATTATCCCGAATTTCGCAATTTCAGATGTCAATTTATCCCCCTTATCAGGACGAATATCCAGGCCTAAATAGGGCACCACAGACGCACTGATTAAGGAAACCATCATGAAACTACCCGAACCCATACAAACCTTCTTCGACGCGGACGCTCCTGACGCCGCCGCTCCCATCGGCGCTTTTGCTCCCGACGCCGTTGTCCAGGACGAGGGCAAGACGCATGCCGGACACATCGCCATCGAGACTTGGTGGCAAGCCGCCAAGACGCAGTACCAGTACACGGCGGAACCTTGTGACATCACGCAATCGAACGGCCTCACGATTGTCCGCGCAAATGTGACCGGAAATTTTCCAAGCAGCCCGGCGCTCCTCACCTACTCCTTCCTTCTCGACGACGGACGGATCGCCGCTCTGAAGATTGGCGCATGACCGGTTTTCCCGGCTCTTCGGCATCCGTGGGTTGACCTTCTCAGGCACCCATTGTGCCACGCACCAAACTCCTTGATTGAAGCCCCCCAAACCAAAAGGATGGAAACCATGACCACGCCTGTTCGTAAAACCATCGTCGCGGCCGCTGCGGCAGCCGCCTTCGTCGGCGCCGCGCAAGCCGATTCCATGTCTCCCATTCCGGACCATCAAACGGTTCGCAATATCGTCCTTGTGCACGGCGCCTTCGCCGATGGCTCGGGCTGGCGCGCCGTCTACGATGACCTGACCGCACGCGGCTACCGCGTTTCCGTCGTGCAGAACCCGCTCACGTCCTTCCAGGACGACGTGAACGCCACGCGCCGTGTCCTGGTGCGCCAGACGGGTCAAAGCATTCTCGTCGGGCACTCCTACGGCGGCTCAGTCATTACCGAAGCCGGTGTCGACCCGAATGTGGCGGGTCTCGTCTACGTCTCCGCGCTTGCGCCCGATATCGGCGAAAGCACAGGCGATCAGTTCGCCGAAATTCCGGCGCCATCCGAGTTCGTGATCGAACCCGGGCCCGATGGCTTCGGTTTCGTCAACATGGAGCGTTTCAAGCAAGGCTTCGCCGGAGATACGACCGAAGCGGACGCCGCTTTCCTCCGCGACTCACAAGTGCCGATCAATATGACGATCTTCAGCGACCGGCTCACGCAGGCTGCATGGCGCACGAAGCCCTCCCATGCCGTAATTGCGACACACGACCGCGCCATTGACCCACGCTTGCTGCGGCAGCAGGCCATCCGTATCGGCGCGAAAGTCACCGAAGTCGAAGCGAGCCATGTGCTGTTTCTGACAAAGCCGCACGCCGTCGCAAATGCGATCGATGACGCAGCACGATCCGCATCGAAGGCGGCCGTCCGCTGATCCCGCCGCAATCGGCCGCAAATACCTGCCGGACGGAAACCGCCCCCCAAGGATGCCGCGAACGCCGCGGCTTCTTCGGACGGCCCGGATTTCGTCCGGCCGTTTGCCGAAGTTCCCGCACCCCGGCCAACCTGAATGAGACGGCAACGGCGGTCTGCCCGCTGGGCCGCCACAGGAAATGGCCAGCCCCGGTGCGGCCGCCAATCCAGCCCCGCCCAATCGGGCGGGCCATGCCGTGGCTTCGCCTAGGCTAGCTCAGGAAATCCAGCAGCGGCGCGATCCGCCGCGCATCCATGACCACGGGCGCCCCGCCGTCGCCGGGCGCCATGCCCGCCTGGTTGTGCCAGAACACGTCCATGCCCGCGCGGTGCGCGCCTGCGATGTCGAAGGGCGATCCGGCGACGTAGAGGGTCCGTTCCGGCGTCGTGCCCAGCGCCGCCAGACCGGCCGCATAGGCGTTGGGGTTGGGTTTGTACCAACCGGAAATCTCGGCGATGGTCACCGCGTCGACATCGACGCCGACGGCGGCGGATGCCTTCTTGCCCAAGGCGATGGAACAGTTGGTGACGATGCCGACGGGCAGGCCCATCGCCTGCACGGCGCGCAGCGTCTCCGGCACGCCAGGCCAGGGCTTGAGATTGCCGTAACCGTCGAACAGCGCCTGCACGGCGGCGTCGGGAATACCTTCCATCCGCGCCGCCTCGGCGACCAGGTCTTCATAGGAAACGTAGGGTCCCGGCTGGGCGAAGGTGACCTGCAGATAGGCCATGCGCCAGCGGCGGCCGGGTTCGACTCCCCCTGCGGCGGCATCCCAAAGCGTCCAGGAATCCAGAAGTCCCGTCAGCAGGTCGCAGAGCACGGCGTCGTATTTGCGGTCGGCCATGCGTCTTCCCCCCCCTATGCGGTCAGTTCGGCAGGCCCATCAGCGAGCGGGCGAAGGCCCGGCCTTCGAACGGGCGCAGGTCGTCGATGCCTTCGCCGACGCCGACGGCATGAACCGGCAGGCCGAATTTCTCGGCCAGACCGACGACCACGCCGCCCTTGGCCGTGCCGTCCAGCTTGGTCATCACCAGGCCGGTGATCTCGACCGCCTGCTTGAAGACCTCGACCTGGGCATGGGCGTTCTGGCCGATGGTGGAATCCATGACCAGCAGGCAGGCATGGGGCGCGGTCTCGTCCTGTTTCTTGATGACGCGGACGACCTTTTCCAATTCGGCCATCAGGTCTTTCTTGTTCTGCAGCCGCCCGGCGGTGTCGATCAGCACCACGTCGTGACCCTGTTCGCGCCCGTCCTTGACGGCGTCGAAGGCAAGGCCCGCCGGATCGGCGCCCTGGGCGCGGGCCAGTACGGGACAGCCCGTGCGCTCGCCCCAGACCTGCAATTGTTCGATCGCTGCGGCGCGGAAGGTATCGCCCGCGGCCAGCAGGACCGATTTGCCCTGCGCCTTGAACTGGGCGGCCAGCTTGCCGATGGTCGTCGTCTTACCCGATCCGTTGACGCCGCAGACCAGGATGACGAAAGGCTTGGGCCCGGCGTCCACGTTCAGCGGCAGGGCGACCGGATCGAGCAGCCCGGCGATCTCGTCGGCCAGAGCCTCGCGCACTTCGTCGTCGGAAACTTCCTTATCGAACCGTTCTCGGGCGATGGCGTTGGCGAGCTTGGCCGCCGTCGTGACCCCCATGTCACCGGCGATGAGGATTTCCTCAAGCTCGTCCAGCGCCGCCTGGTCCAGTTTGCGTTTGGTGAACACACCGGTGATGGCGCCGCCGACCCGGTCGGCGGATTTCGACAGCCCCGACCGCAGGCGGGAAAGCCAGCCCGTCTTTTCTTCGGACATCAGACCGCCGTTCCCAAAAGGGTTCCGTCGGCGACGCCGGTGATCCGGGCCGTGACGACCGACCCTTCCGCCGCGGAGGCGTCCAGGCGCACGGGCGCGTATTGCGGGCTGTAACCCATGGCGTCCCGTTCGATCAGCACCGGCATGACCTGCCCGACGCAGGCATCCAGGAACCCGGCCCGGTTGGCGTCGCCCGCCGCGCGCAGTTCCGCCGCGCGGGCCTTGCGTTCCGGCACATCCACGGCGGGCATCCTGGCCGCAGGGGTGCCGTCGCGTTCCGAATAGGGAAAGACGTGGAGATGGACCAGATCCAACTCGCGGACGGCGTCCAGGGTGTTTCGGTGCATCGTTTCGTCTTCCGTCGGGAAGCCCGCGATCAAATCGGCGCCCAGCACGATGTCGGGGCGCAGGGCGCGGGCGCGTTCCGCGACCTGATACGCGTCGTCGCGGCTGTGGCGCCGCTTCATGCGTTTCAAGACCATGTCGTCCATGGCCTGAAGCGAGAGATGAAGATGCGGCATCAGGCGCTCTTCCTCGGCCAGGGCCTTGAACAGTTCGTCGTCCATGGCCGCCGGGTCGAGGGACGACAGGCGCAGGCGGTCCAGTTCCGGCACCGCCTTGAGGAGGCGCCGGACCAACTGGCCGAGTGTTGGGTTGCCGGGCAGGTCCGCGCCGTAGGAACAGATATCGACGCCGGTCAGCACGACCTCGCGGTAGCCCGTCGCGGCCAGGGCGCGGACCTGATCGGCGATGGCGCCCATGGCGAGGGAGCGATTGTTGCCGCGCGCGAAGGGGATGATGCAGAAGGTGCAGCGGTGATCGCAGCCCTGCTGTACCTGGATGAAGGCGCGGGCACGGCCGTCGAAGCCGTCGATCAGATGGGGCGCCGTTTCCTTGACCGCCATGATGTCGGCGACCTGGACGGCGGGCGTATCGGCACGGCCGAGCGATTGATACGAGGCGAGGTCGAGTTTTTCCTCGTTGCCCAGAACGCGGTCGACTTCCGGCATGGCGGCGTATTTCGCCGGGTCCAGTTGCGCGGCACAGCCGGTGACGATGACCTTGGCCCCCGGGCGGTCGCGGCGCGCGCGGCGGATCGCCTGGCGGGCCTGGCGTTCGGCCTCGGCCGTGACGGCGCAGGTATTGACGATGACCGCATCGGCCAGCCCGGCCCGCGCGGCGTTGGCGCGCATGACCTCGCTTTCGAAGGCATTCAGGCGGCAGCCCAGCGTAATGATGTCGGTCGTCAGGATATCCGCGCCCGCCATGATCTCAGGCTCCGCCGCCGTTCAGGAACCGGGGGTCGAGCAGACCGGTGTAGCTGGTCGCCACGGGCCCGGTCAGCAGGACGTTGTTGTCGGGCAGCCATTCCACGGTCAACCGGCCGCCGTCGACGATGATGTCGGCCTTGCGCCCGTCGATCAGGCCCCGGCGCACGGCGGCGACCAGGGTCGCGCAGGCGCCCGAGCCGCAGGCCAGCGTCACGCCCGCACCGCGTTCCCAGACGCGCATGCGGATCGATCCGTCGGCGTTGATTGACGCCGCCTCGACATTGGTGAATTCCGGGAAGGTCTTATGGGTTTCGACGACGGGGCCGAAGACCTCGATCTGCACGGCCTCGGCGTCGTCAACGAAGAACACGGCGTGCGGGTTGCCCATGGAGACGCAGACGGCGTCCTCCAACGGCCCGGCGCCGACCGGCACATGCAGGGTATCGACCGCTTCCGAAAGCGGGATTTCCCGCCAATCCAGCTTGGCCGGACCCATGTCCACGGTGACCAGGCCGTCGGCGCCGATTTCGGCATCAAGCAGGCCCGCACCCGTTTCGACGATCAGATGATCGGCCGTGCTTTCCGCCATCAAAAGCGAGGCGATGCAACGGGTTCCGTTGCCACAGGCGAGCGATTCCCCGCCGTCCGAATTGAGGAAACGAACGAACACGTCGGCGATGTCGGACTTGGCCGGCTCCAGCACGATCAGCTGGTCGCAGCCGACGCCGAACCGACGGTCGGCGATGGCGGCGGCTTGATCGCCGGTCACCGGGATCGGCGTCTCGCGGGCGTCCAGCACCACGAAATCGTTCCCCAGGCCATGCATCTTTATAAAGGGCACCTGTTCCATAGGGGGCTAAATAGGCTGCCTGTTGCCGGAAGTCCACGGGAAACAGGGGATTTCCGGCGTGGCATGCCCCTCAGCCGCCGAAGGTTTTCAGGAAGGCTGCCTGAAGAAAACCCATATGATCCGGTGCATAGGCATGACCGGCCCCGATCGGGCAGGCCCGCCGGGCAAGGCAACCGCCGTCGCGGCAGGTTTCACCCACGTCACTTTGCTGATGACCGATGCAGGCGTCCAGTGCGAACGCCTGTCCGGCGAACGCCTCGACCGGACAGGCCGCGAGACAGGGCCGCTCGACGCAGCCGTCACAGGGATGGATCACTGCCGGGGCGCTGGGCAGCGGGATGTCGTCTTCGAACAACAAGGCGCCCCGATAGCTGTGCCAGAGACCGAATTCCGGATGCATCAACGGCCCGACGGGCGACGGCTTCAATCCCTCGGCCCGCATGGCCCATGTTTGAAACGGCCAATGTGGCGGGCCGTCGAAAGGATAAAGCACGGCCGCCCCTATCTCCGCGGCGACAACCTCCAGGACCCGGCGCGTCCAGGCATCGAGCGGATCCGCTTCGGCCCTGCGTTCCGATGAGAAACGGGACCAGAGCGCCCCACCCAAATCTCCGACCAGGACCAGCGTCCGCGCCGCTCCGGGCAGGCCGTCCTCATCACCGGGGTGGAATCCGCCGCGCGCGGCGAGCCCCATCCCCGCGATGCGCCGGGCGATGGCGTCATAGGTCGGATATTCGCGTGTCTCGGCCATGGGCCGTTGTCATACGGCGCCTTGGCATCGGTCAAGAGGCATTGGATCAGCCCGCAGGGGGGCTGCAAAGGCGAGGGTCCGTCAACCAGGGTCGTTGACGGCGCGGGCCAGCGCCTTGATCGCATCCGCGACGTCGCGCCGCAGGATCGGGTCGCGGATCCGTTCCAGGTGGTATAGGAATTCTTCCACCTCGGCGGCGCGGCCCGGCTCGCCGTCCGGGGCCTGCATGGGATATCCGGCACCCGGCCAGATATCGCCCGCACCGTCGAACAGAACCGCCGGATCGATACCCAGAAGATCGGCCAGGATCACCACCTCGAAGGCCTTGATCTCCGTCGTTCCCGCTTCACGGTTCGAATAGGCCTGAACCGACAGGTTTATCGCCGCCGCGGCCTTGGCGCGGGACACGCCGCGTCTCTCCCGCAAGGAGCGCAACCGTGCGCCGATATGGTGCAAGAGTTCCTGTTGCTCTCCGTCCAGCCGACGCTGCGGCGTATCCTGCTTTCCCTTAGACGCCATAATTATTCGGAAATCCGCCCTTCGCCTGGCCCAGGTTGAAACCTGTGGTTGTATTCATAATACTTATTAAATCTGTATATCACCTGCGTGCATCTGGGTAAATATTTCTATTTTTGAGATACATCACCCCCATGGTTGACTTCCAGGGGCGCTGTCCATAGATTGCGCGCCAACATTCCACTGGGTGTACGGAGTTTTCCGTCCCGAGGGGCGCCGCCAGTCCGCGAGTTTCGCGCACTGGCGCGTTTGCCGTTGGGCATTCCACTTGGCCGGAACGTGACGTGAATTTCTGTGTTGTGAACGACTGACGACTAAAGGGTAGCTGGCGCATATGTTCGATTCATTGACCGAACGCCTGTCCGGCATTTTCGACGGCCTGAAGAAACGCGGCGCTCTGAAAGAGGCCGACGTCGAAGCGGCGCTGCGCGAAATCCGCGTCGCCTTGCTGGAGGCCGACGTCGCCCTGCCCGTGGTCAAGGACTTCATCGACGGCGTCAAGGACAAGGCCGTCGGCCAGGAGGTTCTGCGCTCCGTCACACCGGGCCAACAGGTCGTCAAGATCGTCCACGACGCCTTGGTCGAAATGCTGGCGCCCACCGATGCCGGTGGCGCGGGTCTGGCCGTCGACGGCAACCCGCCGCAGGCGATCCTGATGGTCGGCCTGCAGGGCTCCGGTAAGACGACGACCTCGGCCAAGCTGGCCAAGCGCCTGGTGGACCGCGACAAGAAGCGCGTCCTGATGGCCTCGCTGGACGTGTATCGCCCGGCCGCCCAACAGCAATTGCAGGTCCTGGGCGAGCAGACCGGCATCCAGGTGATGACCCCGGTCCTGGGCGAACAGCCGGTCGCCATCGCCAACCGGGCCATGGATACGGGCCGGCGCGAAGGCTACGACGTGGTGGTTCTGGATACCGCCGGCCGCCTGGTCCTGGATCAGGACATGATGACCGAGGTCGTCAACGTCCGCATGGCCGCGGGCCCGTCGGAAGTTCTGCTGGTCACCGATGCGATGACCGGCCAGGACGCCGTGACCATCGCCAAGGAATTCAATGAAAAGGTCGGCGTCACCGGGATCGTCCTGACCCGTGTCGACGGCGACGCGCGGGGTGGCGCGGCGCTTTCCATGCGCGCCGTCACCGGCAAGCCGATCAAATTCATGGGCACCGGCGAGGGCGTCGACGCCATCGACGCGTTTGACGCGGGCCGTGTCGCCGGATCGATCCTGGGCATGGGCGACGTCGTCGGCCTGGTCGAGAAGGCCTCGCAGGTCGTCGAACAGGAAGAAGCCGAAAAGATCGCCAAGAAGATGCTGAAGGGGCAATTCACCCTGGAAGACATGGCCGATCAATTCAAACAGATCCGCAAGATGGGCTCGCTGGACGGTATCCTGGGCATGCTGCCGGGTGCTGCCAAGGTCAAGAACGCCTTCGATCAGCACAACGTCGACGACAAGATGATCGCCCGCCAGGAAGCCATCATCCTGTCGATGACCGTCAAGGAACGCCGTAATCCCAAAGCGATCAACGGATCGCGCCGCAAACGCATCGCCGCCGGATCGGGCACCACCGTGCCCGAGGTCAACCGGCTGCTGAAGCAATACCGTCAGATGGCCGACATGATGAAGAAGGCCGGCAAGAAAGGCGGGCTCAAGGGCCTCATGGGCGGCATGCCGCCCGGCATGATGCCCCCCGGCATGCCCCGGTAACGGGCGCCGAAGACCGACACCGAACACCAACCGAACAGACCAACACGCAACCGAATTTCGAATTCAACTTTCAGACTTTAAGGAACCAATACGATATGTCAGTGAAGATCCGGCTTTCCCGGGGCGGCGCCAAGAAGCGGCCCTACTATCACATCGTCATCGCCGACTCGCGCCGTGCCCGCGACGGCAAGTTCATCGAACGCGTCGGCTCCTACAACCCGATGCTGCCGAAGGACAATCCCGACCGCGTCAAGCTGAACGAAGAACGCATCAAGCATTGGCTTGGCGTCGGCGCCCAGCCGTCCGACCGCGTTCACCGTTTCCTGGGCGCCGCCGGCCTGACCGACACCCGTCCGGTGCCGCAGAACCAGACCAAGCGCGCGGCCCCCAAGGCCAAGACCCTGGAACGCCAGCAGGAGCGTGAAGACAAGCTGAAGGCGGCGGCGGAAGCGGCCGCCGCGGCCGAAGCCGAAGCGGCGGCAGCGCCGGCCGAGGAAGAGGCTCCGGCCGAAGAAGCGGCTGCCGAAGCGGAAGCCCCGGCCGAAGAGGCACCGGCGGAAGAAGCGGCGGCTGAAGAAGCTCCGGCCGAGGACGCCGAAGAGGAGACCAAGGAGTAATCGGCGGATTCCGTCATAGGTGGCAGGCAGGCCATGCCGAACGATGATCGCAGCACGGGCGAACGCCCCCCGGGAGAAACCCCGGACCGGGTTTGCCTGGGCGTCATCGTCGGGGCCCGCGGGCTGAAGGGCGAGTTGAAGGTCAAGACCTTCACCCAGGTCCCGGAAGACATTGCCGCCTATGGACCGCTCGAGGACGAAACCGGCGGACGCCGGGTCGAGCTGACGGTCACCGGACAGGCGAAGGGCGTGACGATCGCCCGCGCCGAAGGGGTCCAGGACCGCACGGCGGCGGATAAGCTGAAGGGTCTGCGCCTGTATGTCGGGCGCGACAAGCTGCCGCCGCCGGACGAGGACGAATACTACCATTCGGACCTCATCGGCCTGGCCGTCACGGCCCCCCGGGGCGACCTGGGTACGGTCCGCCGGGTTTTCGACTTCGGCGCCGGCGATATCCTGGAAGTCGCCGGTGGGGACTTCGGGACCGTGATGGTCCCCTTCACGCGGGCCTGCGTACCGGTCGTCGACCTGGCAGAAGGCCGCATCGTGGTGGACCCACCGGAAGGGCTGTTGGAAGACGCGGAAGAAGAGGAAGGACAGGAGACAGACGGGCAGGACCGGCAATGAGCGCATGGACGGCCAAAATGGTGACGATTTTCCCAGAAATGTTCCCGGGGCCATTGGGTCATTCGCTCGCCGGAACGGCGCTTGAAAAGGGCATCTGGGCCCTGGAAACGGTGGACATTCGCGACTTTGCAAGCGATAAACACCGCTCCGTGGACGATGCCCCCTTCGGCGGCGGCCCCGGCATGGTGATGCGGCCCGATGTGGTCGATGCCGCAGTCACTTATGCGAAGGAAGGCCGGAACGCGAAGGCGAGCACCCCGGATCTGCCGTTCATCTATCTGACGCCCAGGGGACGGCCCCTGGATCAGAAGCGGGTGGCGGAATTGGCGGCGGGGCCGGGCATGATCGTGCTCTGCGGCCGCTTCGAAGGGGTCGACCAGCGGGTGCTGGAGGCCCAGGGTGCAGAGGAAATATCGCTCGGCGATTTCGTCCTTTCGGGCGGCGAGCCGGCGGCGCTGGTGATGTTGGACGCTTGCCTTCGGTTGTTGCCGGGCGTGATGGGCAAGGGGGCATCGCTGGAGGAAGAGAGTTTCGAGCGGGGATTGCTGGAATATCCCCACTATACGCGGCCCCAGGAATGGCAGGGCCGCACGGTGCCGGAGGTTCTGACCTCGGGTCACCACGAGAAGATCGCAGCTTGGCGGAAAAGCCAGGCAGAGGAAATTACCCGCGAACGGCGGCCCGACCTATGGGCCGCGCGGGAGCGGAACTAAAGAAATTGCCGGCGACGGCGAAGCGTTTGTAAGGAAAGGTTTGGAACCATGAACATCATCGAACAACTGGATCAGGAACAGATTGCTCACCTGACCGGCGACAAGAAAGCGCCGACGTTCGCCCCGGGCGATACGATCCGCGTCAACGTGCGCGTCGTCGAAGGCGAGCGCACCCGTCTGCAGGCTTTCGAAGGCGTGTGCATCGCGCGCAAGAACGCCGGCGTCAATTCGGCCTTCACCGTGCGCAAGCTGAGCTACGGCGAAGGTGTCGAGCGCGTCTTCCCGCTGTATTCGCCGAACGTCGACAGCATCGAAGTCGTCCGCCGCGGCGACGTCCGCCGGGCCAAGCTCTACTACCTGCGGGGCCGCACCGGTAAGGCCGCCCGTATCGCGGAAAAGACCGACGGCTTCTCGGGCAAGGTGTCCCAGGAAGAGAAACAGGCCGCGCGCGAAGCCAAGGCTCTGCGCGACGAAGCCTCGAAGAAGAAAGCCGCCAAAAAGGCGCAGGCTCAGGCCGAAGCCCCCGCGGACCAGGAAGCCCAAACCGAAGAATAATCTTCGGCGGTGCGCCCGCCCCGGTTTGCGAAAACCGGGCGGGCGGGCCAATATAATAACGACTACGATAAAAAGACCGCGCAACCAGAACGCCGTCGGGGGCCGGCGTCATCACGTCGGAGGAAATACCCATGGCTCAACCGAAAACGCTGTTCGAGAAAATCTGGGACGGCCACCTGGTTGAAGTGCAGGAAGACGGTACCTGCCTGATCTACATCGACCGTCATCTCATCCACGAAGTGACCACCCCCCAGGCTTTCGAAGGCCTGCGCATGGCGGGCCGCAAGGTTCACCGCCCTGACCTGACGCTCGGCGTCGCCGACCACAACGTGCCGACGACCGACCGGTCGAAGGGCATCGACGATCCGGAATCCCTGCTGCAGATCGAAACCCTGTCCAGGAACTGCGCCGACTTCGGCGTGCCGCTGTTCGACATGAACGACCTGCGTCAGGGCATCGTCCACGTGATCGGCCCGGAACAGGGCTTCACCCTGCCCGGCACCACGATCGTCTGCGGCGACAGCCACACGGCGACGCACGGCGCCTTCGGTTCCTTGGCCTTCGGCATCGGCACGTCCGAGGTCGAACATGTTCTGGCGACCCAGACGCTTTTGCAAAGCCCCCTCAAGAACATGCGCATCACGGTCGAGGGCGACCTGCCCTTCGGCTGCACGGCGAAGGACCTGGTTCTGGCGATCATCGGCCAGATCGGCACCGCCGGCGGTACCGGCCATGTCATCGAATACGCCGGCAAGGCGATCCGCGATCTGTCCATGGAAGGCCGCATGACGGTCTCCAACATGACGATCGAGGGCGGCGCCCGCGCCGGCCTGATCGCGCCCGACGAGACGACTTTCGAATACCTGAAGGGCCGCCCGATGTCGCCCAAGGGTGCAAATTGGGAAGCCGCCGTCGCCTATTGGAAGACGCTGCCGTCGGACGAGGGTGCGACCTACCAGAAAGAAGTCACCATGGACGCGGCCCATATCGAGCCGCAGGTCACCTGGGGCACCTCGCCCGAGGACGTTGTGCCGATTTCCGCCGTCGTCCCGTCGCCGGAAGACTTCGACAACCCGGACAAGCAGGAAGCGGTCAAGGCGTCCCTCGCCTACATGGGCCTGACCTCGGGCACGCCGATGGAAGAGGTCAAGATCGACTACATGTTCGTCGGCTCCTGCACCAACGGCCGGATCGAAGACATTCGCGCCGTCGCCGAAGTCGCCCGTGGCCGCAAGGTCGCCGATCACGTCACGGCCCTGGTCGTGCCGGGGTCCGGCCTGGTCAAGGAACAGGCGGAAGAAGAAGGCCTGGACAAGGTCCTGCTGGACGCCGGTTTCGAATGGCGGGAGCCCGGATGCTCCATGTGCCTGGGCATGAACGAGGACAAGGTGCCGTCCGGCATGCGTTGCGCCTCGACGTCGAACCGCAACTTCAAGGGCCGCCAGGGCGCCGGTTCGCGCACCCATCTGGTCAGCCCGGCGATGGCCGCCGCCGCCGCCGTGACCGGCCATCTGGCCGACGTGCGCAAGATCTGACCCTGTCCCGGACGCAAGAGGAAACAAGACAATGGAAAAGTTCACCAAGCTGACGGGCGTCGCCGCCCCCCTGGACATGATCAACATCGACACCGACATGATCATTCCGAAACAGTTCCTGAAAACCATCAAGCGCGAGGGCCTGGGCAAGCACCTGTTCCACGACGCACGGTTCAACGAAGACGGTTCGGAAAACGAGGATTTCGTCCTCAACAAGCCCGCCTACCGGGGCGCCGAAATCATCGTCGCCGGGGACAACTTCGGCTGCGGCTCGTCGCGCGAACACGCCCCCTGGGCGCTCAAGGATTTCGGCATCAAATGCGTGATCTCCACGTCCTTCGCCGACATCTTCTATAACAACAGCTTCAAGAACGGCATGCTGCTGATCAAGGTTTCCAAGGAAGACCTGGAAAAGCTCATGGACGACGCCGAACGCGGCGCCAACGCGACCCTGACCGTCGATCTGGAAAATCAGGTCATCCAGGGCCCCGACGGCGGCACGCTGCATTTCGACATCGACCCGTTCCGCAAGTATTGCCTGTTGAACGGTCTGGACGACATCGGCCTGACCGAACAGAAAGCCGACAAGATCGGCGATTTCGAAGCAAAACGCGAAGCGGCCCAGCCCTGGATCCCCGGGGCGGCGAAGGCCGTCTGATCCGCCAAACGCGGACAACGAAAAAGCCCCCGGGGCCGGTCCGAAGCCGGCCCCGGGCGGCAAAAAAAGCACGGGAAGCCAAATCCCATCAGTCGACCGGGGGGCCGACGCAGACGCATCCGCGGGAGGATCACCATCCATGTCGCAACCGAAAACCCTGTTCGAAAAGATCTGGGACAGCCACCTCGTCGATGTCCAGAACGACGGCACCTGCCTGCTCTATATCGACCGTCATCTGGTAAATGAAGTTTCCGCGCCTCAGGCCTTCGAAGGCCTGCGCATGGCGGGGCGCACCGTCCACCGCCCGGACCTGACGCTGGCCGTCTCGGACCACAACACCCCGACCAAGAACCTGGAAAACGGGATCGACGATCCGGAATCCCGCCTGCAGGTCGAAACGCAAACCCGCAACTGCACCGATTTCGGCGTTCCCATTTTCGATATCGGCGACGTGCGGCGCGGCATCGTCCATGTGATCGGCCCGGAACAGGGCTTCACCCTGCCCGGCGCCACCATCGTCTGCGGCGACAGCCATACGGCGACGCACGGGGCCTTCGGCGCGCTTGCGTTCGGCATCGGCACCTCCGAGGTCGAACACGTCCTGGCGACCCAAACGCTGCTGCAATCGCCGCTTAAGAACATGCGCATCACGGTCGAGGGCGACCTGCCCTTCGGCTGCACCGGCAAGGACCTGGTCCTCGCCATCATCGGCCAGATCGGCACCGCCGGCGGCACCGGCCATGTCATCGAATACGCCGGCAAGGCGATCCGCGATCTCACGATGGAAGGCCGAATGACGGTTTCCAACATGACGATCGAGGGCGGCGCCCGCGCCGGCCTGATCGCGCCCGACGAGAAGACGTTCGAATATCTCATGGGCCGCCCCATGGCACCGAAAGGGGCCGATTGGGACGCCGCCGTCGCCTATTGGAAGAGCCTGCCGTCTGATGACGGCGCGGTTTATCAAAAGGAAGTCACCATGGACGCCTCGGCGATCGAGCCGCAGGTCACCTGGGGCACCTCGCCCGAGGACGTGGTGCCGATTTCCGCCAAGGTGCCCGCCCCCGGCGACTTCGACACGGAAGACCGCCAACAGGCGGCCAAGATGGCGCTCGACTACATGGGCCTGACGCCGGGCACGCCGATGGAAGACGTGAAGATCGATTTCATGTTCGTCGGCTCCTGCACCAACGGCCGGATCGAGGATATCCGCGCCGTCGCCGAGGTCGCCCGTGGCCGCAAGGTCGCCGACCACGTCACGGCCCTGGTCGTGCCCGGTTCCGGCCTGGTCAAGGAACAGGCCGAGGAAGAAGGCCTCGACCGTATTCTTCTGGAAGCCGGTTTCGAATGGCGCGAGCCCGGATGCTCCATGTGCATCGCCATGAACGAGGACCAGGTCCCGGCGGGACAGCGCTGTGCCTCGACCTCGAACCGCAATTTCAAGGGACGCCAGGGGGCGGGTGCCCGCACCCATCTGGTCAGCCCGGCGATGGCCGCCGCCGCCGCCGTCTCCGGCCGTCTGGCCGACGTCCGCTCCCTCTGACCCGCCGTCCCGGCAGCAATACGATAATACGCGAAAGGAAACACCCATGGCCGCCAACAAGAAACTGCTGATGCTTCCCGGTGACGGGATCGGCCCCGAAGTGATGAAACAGGTGCAGACCATCATCGACTGGATGGACAAGCGCCGCCACGTCTCGTTCGACGTGACCAACGACGTCGTCGGCGGGGCCGCCATCGACAAATACGGCCAGCCGCTGGGCGACAACACGCTGGCCGACGCCATGGGCGTCGACGCAGTTCTGCTGGGCGCCGTCGGCGGCCCGAAATGGGATAATGTCGAGCGCGATCTGCGCCCGGAAATGGGCCTGCTGACGCTGCGCAAGGAAATGGACCTGTACGCCAACCTGCGCCCGGCGACGGTCCTGCCGGCGATGGCCAAGGCATCGAGCCTGAAGGAAGAATTGGTCTCCGGCCTGGACATGCTGATCGTCCGCGAACTGACGGGCGGCGTCTATTTCGGCAAGCCGCGCGGCATCGAGAAGCTGGCCGACGGCACGCGCAAGGCCGTCGACACCCAGGTTTATTCCGAAGCCGAGATCGAACGGGTCTGCCGCCTGGCCTTCGAATTGGCCGGCAAGCGGTCGGGCAAGGTGCATTCCGTCGAGAAAGCCAACGTCATGGAGACCGGCGTCCTGTGGCGCCAGATCGCGACCGAAATCGGCGCCGATTTCCCCGATATCGACCTGCACCACATGTATGCCGACAACTGCGCCATGCAGCTGGTGCGCCAGCCCAAGCAGTTCGACGTGATCGTCACCGACAACCTGTTCGGCGACATCCTGTCCGATTGCGCGGCCATGCTGACGGGCTCGCTGGGCATGCTGCCGTCGGCCTCCCTGGGTGCCGCCGACAGTGACGGGCGCCGCAAGGCCCTGTACGAACCGGTCCACGGTTCCGCCCCCGACATCGCCGGCCAGGGCATCGCCAATCCGCTGGCCATGATCCAGTCCTTCGCCATGTGCCTGAAGTATTCCTTCGACATGGGCGAGGACGCGGACCTGATCGAACAGGCGTGCAAGAACGTGTTGGATGCGGGCCTGCGGACGCCGGATATCCTGGAAGCCGGGATGACCAAAATCTCGACGACCGACATGGGCGACCATGTCACCAAGGAACTGGATAAGCTGTCCGCCTAGGCGGATTGGAAAAGGGCCGGACGGCCCAATTCCGCAGGTGTCTGTCATCACAGCCCCGGCTATCATGTTTGGCTAGACTATTGGCCGGATAAGATCGGCATCCCCCGCCCCTCGTTCTTGGGCGCGGGGGCAGCCGACAAGGGTTGAGCATGCGGGATAGAGATGACACGAAGCCCCCCGCCGCCACGCCGGGACCGGCGGCTGGGGCTGTTTCCGACGTACAGGCGCCGGACTGGCAGGACATCGTCGACGCGATCGATACCTCGATCAGCGTGTTCGATCTTGACGATCGTCTGGTCGCCTGGAACCGCGCCTTCGCGGAAACCACGGGTCAGCCGGCGCATGAATTTCAGGTCGGCATGAGCCACCTGGCGGTGATCGAGGCTTTCGCCGAGCGCGGCCTCTATGGACCCGGCGACCCGAAGAAGGTCGCCAAACAGCGCCTTGCCAAGATCCACGCCAACCGCGTCGGCGGTGGGCCCGAGGAAATCGCCCTTGGCCACAACATGTATCGGTCGCGTCGTCGCTTCTGGCTGAAAGACGGCAGCATCATCGCGATGACCCGGAACCGGGACGACGACGGCATCGCCGAATACGAATTGGCCGCGAAATCGGCAATCCTGCAAACCGTGTTCGACACCCTGGCGCAGCCGATCTGCGTTTGGGACGGCGAACAGCGTCTGGTCGCCTGTAACGAACAATTCGCCGAATGCCTGGGATTCCGGCCGGGAGACCTGGAACTCGGCATGCCCGCCCATGAGCTCATCCTGGCCTCGGCCCGGATGGGATATTTGGGCGAAGGCGACCCCGAGGAATTGGCGAAAATCCGTTACAACGAGATGTGGAACGAAGCGCCGCCGGAACACGAGGTCATCCGGCGGTCCGGCGGGCGAACCTTTGACGTCCATCGCGGCCGCCTGCCCGACGGCGGCGTGGTGTCCGTGTTCAACGACGTCACCGACCGCGATCGGGCCGCCGCCGAGTTGCGTGACGCCAAGGCCCAGGCGGAAAACGCCAACGCCGTGAAGTCCGACTTTCTCGCCAACATGAGCCACGAATTGCGCACGCCGTTGAACGCCGTTATCGGTTTCGCCGAAATGATGATGCACAGCCGCTTCGACGACCCGGCCAAGTATCAGGAGTACGCGGGCGATATTCGCGGCAGCGCAGTCCTGTTGCTGAACATCATCAACGATCTTCTGGATCTCTCCCGCATCGAGGCGGGAAAAACGGAATTCCGCCTGACCACTTTGGACCTCACCGATTGCGTCGAGACCTGCCTGGACCTGATCCGGCGCATGGACGGCGCCGCCGGCCTGACCATCGAAAGCCGGATTCCCGCCGATTTCCCTGAAATCCAGTTGGATGAGAACTTCCTGCGGCAATCCCTGCTCAATCTGTTGTCCAACGCGGTCAAGGCCACGCCCGACGGCGGCCGGATCACCGTCACGGCGAACCGGACCGCGGAGAATCGGTTCGACCTGACCGTGTCCGGCACCGGCATCGGGATGCCGCCGGAGATGATCGAGACCGTGTTCAACCCCTACGACGGCAGCGGCAACAGCTACGTCCGCAAGGAAAAAGGCACGGGCCTGGGCCTCAGCATCGTCAAGCGCCTGGTCGAAATGTTGCGCGGCACGGTGGCCATCGAAAGCCTATCGGGCAAGGGCACGACCGTGCACCTGGATCTGCCGATCCGGTATACGGACTGACAAGGCGCTGTGCCGGATCGGACCGGCACCGCTATACTGACCCCGAGGCCGGAAAGACAACCGGCCGGATCGAATTGTCTGACCGAGGGGCGCAGCGACCGCAGGGCGGCGCGCGAAAAGCGATTTATCTGACCAAGCTGATCAAGTTCACGCGGGAAATCCGCACCGCCATGTGGTTCCGGCCGGCCGTCTGCAGCCTGCTCGCGGCGGCGGTCG